>CAYSKX010000076.1:0-5000 GCA_964431845.1 uncultured Nautiliales bacterium
CATCAGTTTTTCAAGTTTATCAAGATTGTTTAATGCCCTGTAATCTTCGTAAACATCCTGTCCGACTAAATAAAGCAAAACCATAACCGGAAGCGCCACCATAATAATCAGCTTCATTTTAATTGACATGTTTTTAAACATTTAGCATCCTTTATAATTTAATTTTACAAATTTTATACAAAAAAAATATATTTTGCAAGACATATGAATGGCTAGGACTTTACTTTTTTACTAAAATCTATTATAATTTTTAAGATTCGCAGAAAAAGTTAAAATTATACCAAAAAACAAAACAAATCTGACATTTTCACCATTTTCACTGTTTTCACTATTTGTAAGTTTTGGTGAAAGTGTGAAAATTGTAAGAAGTTTTTTTTGTAATGGTATTAAAAACGCCTGATGAGATTTATTTTGCAAATGTCAAAATTGCACAAAACAAGTTACAAAAGTAGCGTAATCATATGGATATAAAAACTTTTACTTGATTGGTCTTGACAAAGGAGGACAGTTTATTAATGATTGTTAAAGTGTTAAAAAGCAAATACAAACCGACAGATATTGCGGTGGGAAGTGCAAGGAGTTGTTATTACGGCAAAAGTATAGTTATACCGGAAGACATAAGAGAATGGGATAAAAAAAACTCTCTGTTGAATTCAATATTTAAAGCAGGACATCATACAACTTTAATGCATTATAACTTTACATTTTTAATAGAAAATATGAGCAGACTTTTGATATGGAGACTTTTACATTCTCACCCTTTTTATAATTCCGAACAAGTAAGCCAGAGATATGCTAAAATGAAAATAGAAAATTTTACATATCCAAAAAACGCTAATAAAGAAAAATGGCAAAAATATTATGAAAAAATGTTTTTTTATTACGAAGAAATTATCAAACGACTAACACCCGAAATCGAAAAAATTTTACCGAAGTTCAAAATTAAAGAAGCCCGAAAAAAAGCACAGGAGTTTGCAAGATATTTACTTCCTGTGGGTATGAATGCGCATCTTTATCATACTATAAACGTTATTACGGCCTTAAGATACATAAATGCCGTTAAAGTTATTCCGGAAGCAAAAAATGAAGCAGATAATTTTATATTTCAATTAAAAAGAGAGATGCTAAAAATTGATAAGGATTTAATTTCTTTAATAGAATTTGTAGAAAATGAAGAAGTTATTTTCCCCGATGTTAATATTGCAAAAATAAAAAAACAAAAAAACATAACGCAAAAAGTGGAAGTGTTTGATATAGTTGATTATGATTTTGAGTTAAATGCCAATTATGCGGGTGTTTTAAGAGCTTCAAATATATATCTTGACGAAGCGGTATTAGGAAGTTTTAATTCTTATATCAAATTATCGCTATCGGCCGATGCGCAAAATCAAAGGCACAGACGCTCACCCGCAATTAGACCTAAATTAGAAACTATTTATAAAAGAGATTTTTATATACCTACTATTATAAAGGGTGAAGGTGGAAGGATGAAGGATGAAGGGAGAATGGAGAATGGAGAATGGAGAATTGAGAATGGAGAAAGCGGGGTCCCCGAAAAATCGTCAGATTTTTTGGGGTGCAGAGAGAGAATTGAGAATGCGATAGCCCCGCATACACAAAGTGTGTGCGGGGGAGAATTAAAGGATTTATATTTAGAAGCGGTTGAGTATTCTTATGATTTTTTTGAAAAAGAAAAAGAGGTATTAGGATTTGGAGAGGCGGCTTATGCTCTTTTAAATGCGCATAATATAGAAATAATAGAGCATAACGATTTTCAAGAGTTCTCTCATAAAGCCCAGATGAGATTATGTTATAACGCACAAGAAGAAATATTCGATATTGTCCGAACACAGGTAAAAGAGCTTAAAAATAAAAAAATAAAAGCGGCTGAAAAATTTTTGCCTCCGTGTGCTTTAAGATACGCTGAGGATATCAGGCCTATATGTCCAGAGGGTGAGAGATTTTGCGGTGTAAAAGTTTGGAAAATGAACTTTGATGATTATAATAGGATAATTTAAATATTTTGCAAAATTTTTTATTTATTAACATCATGTAGGAGAGAATATGAAAAATAAAGAAAACGAAGCTATTTTTATTGAAAGGATTAACAAAATAAATCCCGTAATTTTAGAAGGTTTAAAAGAAAAAAAAGAATTTTCTTTTAGAATTAATCGTCATAAAGCCGATAAAGACGTAATCGAAAGTCTTAAAGCGCAAGGATACAATCCTAAACGTATAGAATGGAATGAATATGTTTATACATTGCCTATGGGCGATAGAAAAAAAATAACCAAATCAAAAGCTTATACATCCAATAAAATCTATATTCAAAACCTCTCTTCTATTATTTCCGCTTTGAGTTTAGATGTTAAAAAGACAGATTGGGTTCTTGATTTAGCGGCCGCTCCCGGCGGAAAGAGCCTAATTTTTAGCGAAACGGCTAAAATCGTTAGTGCAGTAGAGCCGGATAAAAACAGATTTTTTAGAATGAAAAGAAATTTCAAAGAACACGGCGCTAAAAATGTCCGAACTTACAATAAAGATGGACGCTTTGTTTATAAAGCTACGGGAGAAATGTTTAATAAGGTTTTTTTGGATGCGCCTTGTAGTTCTGAAGCGCATATTGATTTTAATGAAGGCATTACATGGTGGAATCTTAAAAGAGTTAAACGTTTTTCGAAGCTTCAAAAAGAACTTATAATTTCGGCTTTTGAGTGTTTAAAGCCCGGAGGTGAAATGATATTTGCGACATGCACTTTTTCACCGGAAGAAAATGAAGAAAGTGTGGATTTTTTGCTTAGAAAATATAATAGTGCAAAAGTTATGGATATTGATTTGCCAATAAACAATATTCAAAACGGCATCACCGAATGGGATGATAAAAAGTATCATCCGGACGTAAAAAAAACACTTCGTTTGCTTCCTTACGGTGCTTTTAGCGGGTTTTACTTTGCAAAAATAAAAAAACAAGCTCTTTAGAAACTAGCACCTATATTAAATTCGAATTTTTGCAAATCATCACCCGTTTCGCTTTGAATAGGCCATGCCCATACGAAACTAAGAGGTCCCATAGGCGTTATCCAATCAAGCGAAACACCGAATGAACTTCTTTTAATATCAAATCCGTTTTCACCTATAGCACCGTAATCTATAAATCCGCTAAGCCACAGTTTGTTTTTAACACTTAAAGGAGTTGAAACCTCAGGCCCCGTAATTAGTTTATATTTACCTCCGATTTTGTTGCCCTCATCATCAACCGGAGAAACGGAATACGAACCGAATCCTCTTAAATTTTTAATACCTCCGAGATAAAATTTTTCATTAATCGGAAGATAGCCGTAATCATTTATCATTCCGATAATAACTCTATATTTTAAAACGGCGAATGTTTTATATGTATTGTCTTTGAGGGGATAGTAATATTTATATGAAGCTAAGGATTTTATATATTTTTCATCTCCTCCAAGACCTGCCAATTCAACGCTTAATGAAGCTTTATGTCCTAAAGTAGGGAAAAAATAATTATCCGTATTATTAAAATTGAGCGATGTAATCATATAGCTTTTTGTGCTTTTAGGCATTATGTATTCGGTAGTATTATAATCGCTTAATTTTGTTTTTGTATAACCGTATGTAACATTTACTCCTATGTATCTTGATATTTTTTTACCTATGCCTATGTTAAATCCTTGTTGATGAGAAGTATAAGAAATTCCTTCAAACGTAGTATTGAAAATGGAAGTATTAAATGAATATTCCGTATCGAAAATTCTAGGATTTACTAATGAAATTTTATATGTCTTATCAGTACTTGAAGTGTCTATCGAAGCGCTTATACTTTGCCCGCTTCCGAAAACATTTTTTTCCGTTACAGAAAAATTTATTCCGAATTTACTGTAACTTCCGTAACTAATCCCCGCTTTTAAAGAACCACTAAGCCCCTCTTTTACATGGACGATTAAATCTATTTTAGCAGGAGAAACTTTTTTTTGTTCTATTTTTACATCCTCGAGATATCCCGTTCGTTGAAGAGCGTTTTTCGAATCTGTTAAGTTTTTGTATGAAAATTTATCTCCAGGCGCTAAATATATGTTTCGTCTAACGACTCTATCAAGAGTTTTAGTATTGCCGCTGATAACAACATTACGAACATAAACGATTTCACCCGGTATAACTTTGTATGTAATAAAAGCGTTTGATTTTTCTTTTTTGATTTGCGGATAAACTTTTGCGTAAGCATATCCTTCGTTTGCAAAAGCGTGTTCTATATTTTTAATATCTTCTCTTAGGGCGGAAACATTAAAATATTTATCGATTTTAAGGTTTAATTCAGGTAAAATAACTTTTATATTTTTAGGATAATCAATGCTGACTTTTTTAATTGTATATCTATTGCCTTCGTATATCGAATAATCAATTACGGCACTGTAGTTGTCAAAATTGGATTTCGCAATAGGGTCGCTTACGCGCGCATCCATATATCCTAAATTTAAATATCTATTTTGTATGGCTTCTTTGTCCGAAATTAGTTTATATACGTTCAGTTTGCCGCTGTTTACGAACGGCAACATACTCCAAAAACTTTCGGGCTTGTTTTCAGTTTCATCTAAAAGCTCTTCCTTTGAAATTTGTTTAGCACCATAAAAATTTATATCTTTTATAACAAGCTGTTCGCCTTTTTTTATGCTGACGGTAAGTTTTAAGGAAATAGGGCTTATATTTTGTTTGCTAATATTTACTATCGTATTAAAATAACCTTTTGATAAATAGTAAGCTTTTATAAATTGTTTTAGATTGTCTAATTTTTCTTCTGAGAGAATTTCACCTTTTTTCGGCATAAAACCGCGCTCTTTAATAAGTTTTTTCAAATCGTCGGAGAGATTTTCGAATGTAATTTTTAAAACGGTTGGTTTTTCTACGCATTCGAATATGAGAGTGTTTTGTTTTTTAACGGCTTGTATCGTTCGAAAATATCCCGTATTATATAATGCTTTTATACT
>CAYSKX010000077.1:0-4979 GCA_964431845.1 uncultured Nautiliales bacterium
TTCAAATGTTTTATCTTTAATAATATTTGTTTTTAATTCTCCATTCTCCATTCTCTCTCTATACCCCAAAAAATCTTTCGATTTTTCGGGGACCCCTTTTTTAAATTCTCCATTCTCCATTCTCAATTCTCCATTCGTTTGATTTTTACTTCCCCTGACATTCCAACTAAAACGCCTTCAGGAATTTTGTCAAACTTGATTCTTACATAAAACCTCTGAGCAAGCTTAGTAAATTCACCGCTACTTATGTCTCTTGGGACAAGTGCGAAAGTCGAGGCGCTTGCCGGAAGTATTTCGCTAACGGTAGCTTTGAAATTCTTATTGAGTGCATCTATGCTCACGGTTGCGGCACATCCGGGTTTGATGCCTTTTAATTTTGTCTCTTCTAAGAGCACTAAAATATATAAATCTTTCGGATTAACCACACTCAAAACTTTCATCCCCGCACCGATTACTTCATAATCGTTTGTGAATTTTTTAGCTACTACACCGTCGATGGGAGAATATAGATATGAATTTTTGATGTTTTGATTAATGAGAGAGAGTTTTTCATTTAACGCTTTTAATTGATTTTTTTCGGCTTCTATTGAATTTTGGAGTCTTTGAAGCTCTTTTTTGTTATTTTCTATGAGGCGTATTTTAAGGTTTAGAGTTTTATCATTTAAAATCAGTGCTTCGTGTTTTTTTTCTTCGGCATTAATTTGCTCTTCTAAGGACTTAAAAGCTACCTTAACATTTTCGTATTTTTCTTTCGATATTTTATGTTGTGTGTATAATCTTTTGAATTTTTGGTAATCGCTTTTTAGTTTTGCGAGTTTATATTTCATAGCGTTAATCGCAAAAGCCTTAGCTTCGATGTTTTTAGCGAGTTTATCTTTTTCGTTTTCAAGCAGTTTTATGTTTGTTTTTATATCGTTTGAGAGTTTGTCTTTTTGAATGACGGTTGCGTTTATTTTGTTTTTTAAACTTTCAATCTCGGCGAGAAGTTCTTTTTTTTGAATTTCAAGCTCATCTGTTTCAAGTTTTGCAAGAAGAGAGCCTTTTTTTATTTTTTGCCCTTCTTTAACGTAAATTTTAGATATTTTACCCGGTATTTTGAAACTAAGAAACGTAAGCGAATCGCTCTTTACGAATACGGCATTACTTGAAGCATAATTTTTATTAAACACAATATATTTATAAAGTCCATAGATACCAACTGATACAAGCAATACAAATATCCATAAAGCTATTTTTTTCTTCATAAAAACCTTTTTTTTATAAATTTTATCAAAGAAAAGTTGATATGTCAATAGGGGATTTAGGATTTAGGATTGAGATTTTAGATGTTTTAATTCAAAATTAATTCTCCATTCTCAATTCTCAATTCTCCATTCTTAAATTTGCGGTTCATACTCCCTGACTATTTCTTTAAGTATTCTAACTATATCCTCTTTATTCTCTTGCTTAGCTAATTCTTCGATTTTTTTCGTTAATTTATTAATATCCATTTTCGTCGGTTTTGCGATAAAAATCGATTCGTATTTCGTCTCTTTTTCAGCTTCGTCAATTAATAGCTCTTCATAAAGTTTTTCACCGGGTCTTAATCCCGTAAAAATTATATTGTTTTCGTCTTTTCCATAAAGTTTTAGCATTGTTTTTGCTAAATCAACGATTTTAACACTCTCGCCCATATCCAATATAAAAATTTCTCCGTTTTGGGCTAAACTACCAGCTTGTAATACCAACTGACAGGCTTCCGAAATTAACATAAAATATCTTCTAATTTCGGGATGAGTAACACATAAAGGTTTGTTTTTTTCGATTAGTTTTTTAAATTTCGGCACCACACTACCGCTACTACCAAGCACGTTTCCAAATCTCACAGCCGCTATTTTCGTGTTTTTACTCTCAATATTTTGAGCGTATAATTCACATACTCTTTTTGTCGCTCCCATTACACTCGTAGGTCTAACCGCTTTGTCGGTCGAGATTAAAATAAAATTTTTAACGTTATGCTCAATTGATAAATCAATCATATTTTTCGTGCCGATTATATTGTTGATAACGGCGCTTCGCGGATTTTCTTCACATAACGGAACATGCTTGTATGCCGCCGCATGAATGACTATATCGGGGTTTTCGTATTTAAAAACCCTGCTTATTTCTTCTTTTTTGGATACGTCTATGAGATATCTTTTTCTTTTGAGATTTAACTCTTCGTTTATAGAATATAAATTGTATTCGCTTGAATCCACTAAAATCAATTCTTTCGCTTCATATTTTTCGCAAAGTCTGCTTATTTCGCTTCCTATGCTTCCGCCCGCACCCGTAATTAAAATACTTTTATCTTTAACGAACTTTCTAATAGCGACTTTATCTAAGTCTTTGGGGTTTCGTGCTAACAAATCCTCAATCGATATGTCTTTTAAACTTTGCTTAAAAGGATTATAAATTTTTATTTCTTTAATTCCTTTTTCTTTTAAAAATTTTACCAATTCGTTTAATTCGTTTTGAGGTAAATCTTTTGCGATTATTGCCGTTTGAAATGCTTTAATTTCATTAAGCGGCAAAATTTTATATCCGTAAATATAAGAATTAACCGAATCTCCTTTATCATATACACCTACTACAGAATATGGAATTTCGCTTTTTAAAATGGATAAGGCTTTTTCGTTAGCACCTATAATTACGGCGGGCTTATTGGATAAATACTCTTTTTTCGTAAATAATCGTTTAGAAATCCTAAAAAATCCGATAAAAATAATAGTTAAAAAATAATCTATTATAATTGCGCTTCTCGGCATAGGAAGAAAAAAATCTCTAAATAAATAAAAAATAATAAAAAAACAAAAATAACTAATCATAGTAGCAAAAAGTAGCTTTTTTAGTTCTATTAAAGAAAAAAATCTCCAACTTACAAAATAAAGCTTATAAAAATAATAAAAAGAAACTTTAAGTATAATCAAACATATAAAAACTTTAATTAAACTTGATTGATACTCACTCGGCACATGAAAATTAAATCTTAATAAATACGCTAAATATAACGTCAAAAACGATATAACAATATCACTGATTAGAAAAAATAATACTCTTTTTGTATTGGTAGGTTTTAATAAATCCATTAAACGACTTCCCTTATTAACTTGATAATATTTTTCACATCCTCATCGCTCATAGCCGTTGAGCTTGGCAAACATAAACCTTTTTTGAAAAACTCTCCGCTTTTGCCGTTTAAATAACTTTTTGCGTTTTTAAATAACGGTTGCATATGCATAGGCTTCCAAAGAGGGCGGCTTTCAATTTGTTTGCTTGCTAGAAATTTCATAACTTTTAGAGGGTCTTTATTGTTAAAAAGACAGGTGCTAAGCCATCTATTGCCTCTACTTTTTTCAATTTCCGGCATAAAATCGGCAATATCGCTTAACTCTTTTTTATAAATTTCAAAAATTTCTCTTTTTCTTTTAATTCTTTTTTCAATTACTTCCATTTGTCCCACACCGATAGCCGCAAGAATATTGCTAATTCTATAATTATATCCGAATGTCGTATGCTCATACCACGGATAATCTTCTTTTGCTTGAGTCGATAAAAATTTAGCCTTTTTAATCCATTCTTCGTTTTGACTTACCAACACTCCTCCCGAGGAGGTCGTTAATATTTTATTACCGTTGAAACTATAAACCCCAAAATCCCCAAATGTGCCTGAATGTTTGCCATCATAAGTCGCACCGAGCGATTCCGCCGCATCTTCGATTAAAAAGGCATTATATTTTTTGCATAAATATACTATATCTTCGATTTTGCCGATTTGTCCGTAAAGATGAGCAACAATTACGGCTTTTGGTTTTTCTTTTTTTAGTGCGTCTTCTAACAAATTCACATCCGTTTGCCAATATTCGTCCGTATCTATAAAAACCGGCTCGGCATTTTGGTAAAGAATAGGAGCAACTCCACCTATAAACGTCCAAGTCGAAACAGCGACTTTATCACCCGCTTTTATTCCAAGTATCCTCAAAGCAAGATGCAAAGCGCTTGTAGCGTTAATAACAGCCAAGACATATTTAGCTTTCGTATAATTTTTGATGCTCTCTTCGAATTTATCAATAAATTTCCCCACCGGTGCGATATAATTACTTTCATATGCTTCTTTTATGTATTCAAGCTCTTTTCCGCTCATATGAGGAGGCGAGAGGTATATCATTTTGTTCCTTTTGCTATATTATACCGGTTAAAACCGGCGTTACATTCGGAAAACGGAAAACAGAAAACGGAAATTCTACATTCTCAATTCTCAATTCTCAATTCTCCATTCTCAATTCTCCACTTCCCACTTCCCACTGTTCACTTTTCACTGTCCACTTCTATATCATTTCCCACCATTCGTCAATATTAAACACTATTTCACAATCGTTAATTTTAACACTTATTTTGCCATTTGTTTTATCGTCTATTTTTCGGTATTTAAAATCTATAAGTTTATAAAGTTTAACCTGTTTTAATTCATAATCAACCATCATATAAAATTTAACCCCCTCTTTTTCGTATGTTTCGAATTTGATAGTTTTATCTTTTATTACGGTTGATTTTGAGAGAATTTCAACTACCATAACAGGCGGAATTTTTATAAATTTTTTTATCTTTTCACAAACAACGGAGATATCGGGTCTAAATACATTCAATTCATCTATAATATAATCAAGCTCTGCATATACAAAACATCTTTTAGGACATTTTTTTAAACTATTATTAATATCGGCACTAATTATCGTTAAAAGCGCTTGATGAGGTCCAAAAGGGCTCGGAGCCATTGAGATAGCGTTTCCTTCAATCAATTCCCAATCCCCTTGCCAATGTTTATAATCTTCATACGTATATGGCAATTTATAAGCTAACGACATGTTTAATCCTTAAAAATTTTATCTATTTCTATTTCTGTATCGATGCAATTGATTTTTATTTTATCTTCTTTTGAGAAACTTCCTACAAATTCATAA
>CAYSKX010000078.1:0-4935 GCA_964431845.1 uncultured Nautiliales bacterium
GAAAGTGGTGAAAGTGTGAAAATTGTAAGAAGTTTTTTTGGTAATGGTATTAGTTAGATATTGAAAAGTAAAGATATTTTGAAATTTTAATATTTAAGTTCCTTATCTCTAAAAAGCGTTTCGCCTTTGCTTATTAGTCAATGCTAATTATCCATTATTATATAAGCTAATTATCATATTTTCAAATCTTTTCGCCAATGTTTTATAAGTATGTGTTTTTATATAATTTCGACGAATAGTGCGTTTGTTGACAATTAATTGCGAATCGTTTTGAATATGGTGAATTACTTCTTCTATTTTTATCGCTATATCTTCGGGAGAAAATCCACTTTGAAAACTAAAATCTTTAATATCATCAAATATCTCAAGAGGAGTTGTTATAATCTCTTTATCAGCGGATATCGCATATCTCACCGCTCCGCTTGCCGATTCGCTAGAAAACTGATAGGGATAAAGAACTATATCGGAATTTGAAAGTTCATCCAAAACCTCTTCATCACTTAGGAAATTTGTCTTAAGCTCAATTCCCTCAATAAGCATAGAGGAAGCTTTTTTTATAAGTTCTTTTGAAATTTTTAACGGATATTCGGAATTTAACATTTTAAGTTTTAATTCGGGATATTTAGGTTTTAATATCTTAAAAGCCTCTATTGTTTCGATAAGTCCTTTATTCGGAAGAAAAAATCCAAAAGTAGCCAATGTAAAATCAAAACTTTTATATTTTGGCATATATTCCAATAACGGATGAGGAAAAAGCATTATATTATCTACTAATCCTAGTTTTTTTAATCTATTTAAATCGGCTATTGAATGAACCACTATTCTTTTTGCTTTTTTTAAACTCTCTTTTATCTCACGAAGACTTTTATATTCCGGATCTTTTGTTGAGTGCATAGTGATTATTGTAGGAATTGAATTTATCAATTTCGAAAGTTCCGCAAAATTAAATAATCCATAATTAAATTGCACTACTATCATATCGATATTATATTGTTTTATATGCTGAATTAACTTATCAAAATTTTGTTTTGATTCGTTTTTATCCCAACACTTAATAGCCGTTTTCGATTCGGAAGAATACGGAGCAAATATAGTGATATCATTTTGAAAATGTTTAAGAAAATGCGCCGAATACGTTGCAAGACCGCAAGGCTCATCCCATGTGCTAATCCATCCTATTTTCGGAGTTTTATAAGTTTTCTGCATCACTTTTATAATATTTAAAGCCGCTTTTTCCCACGTAAAATCATCCAATTTTACATTTTTTAATTTTTCTTTCAAAAGAGTTGGTTTTTTATATACTTTTTGCAAAATATCTTTTAAATGCTCTTTATTAGGCTGTGCCCATACGGAATCAAAAAGATTAAAATGCGTTTTTGCTTTTTGAAATGTAAAGTCTATTAGGAAGCTATTTTTTTCATTGCAAAAATCAAGCACTCCTCCCCAACCCGTAGTAATAACAGCACAATTATTCAACATAGCTTCAGCCATAGGAAGCCCGAAACCTTCGGCTTTACTTGGTGCTACCAAACAATCGCTTATCTGATAAAGGTATCTTATTTCGCCATCTTTTAGATCATCTTTTATCAACACCACATGCGGAGAATCTTCATCAAATTCTTTGAGGATTTCTTCTATATTGTTATGCGGATTATCAAAAGTTTTTATTATTAAACTTACATCGTCTTTTGAGCTAAAAGCTTCTTTATACGCCCTTAATAATACATCACATCCTTTTCTCGGAAAACATGAAGAAATATGCAAAAACTTGAATTTTTTAAGAGTAGGCAACTTAAAAGGTGTTGATTTTACTTTTAAAATATGATCCGTCCCGCAACCTGAAACTATCATAGGTAAATTCACACCGTTATCTATCATAATTTTTTGCACATGTTTTGATAATGTCGTAAGATGAGTTAAATCTTTATTGAAATTTTCCACCCATTCTGGCACAAAACCGCTCTCTTCCCATGCATAATGATGAAACATACGAACGGCGGAGGGCATTTTATCCGTGCGCGGCGGATAAAGATTGCGAGAAATTACATTCGGAAAAAAATTTTTTTCATAAAGGGCTTTTATTTGCGGGTTTTCTTTTAAAAATTTCGTATCAGGCTCAAAATCCCCGTAACCTTCGGTGGAAGTAAGTTTTACTTCATATCCGAGTTTCGTCAAAGCTAAAGCCGTTTGTCTATTTAAAAGCGACAAACTATAAGAGCTATCAAAAGGTCCTTGAATATCAATTTTGAGTTTAAATATTTCCGATTCGTTTTTTTCGATAGTTTTTGCTATTAATATCAATTCCTCATTACTAAATTTTCTTAGCTTTGCGATTTTATCTATTAATGCTTCGGTATAATCTTTTTTGTCTTTTTTATCAAATCCGATTAATGCGTTATAAGCAAGTTTTGCACTTTTTGACCATGAAAATCTCTTAAAATTATTATCCGCTATTTTAATTTGATTTTGATAATCGTTTAACGCTTTTTTGATAGTATCCGCAATATCTCGAGGAGAATAAGGATCAAACATCAATCCCTCCCCTACAACCTCCGGCAAGGAAGAAGTGTTTGAAACGACTGCGGGAGTTGAAAAAGCCGCCGCTTCAAGCACCGGTAATCCAAAGCCTTCATGAATAGAAGGATAAATTAAAAGTTTCGCATTTTTATATAAAGTATTTAAAACCGCATCATCGACAAAACCTGTAAATATTACATCTACGTTCAAAAAAGCGGCAAATTGTTTTAATTCTTTTTGATAATCGTTTTCATTACAAACTATAACCAAATCGTATTCGTTTTTAAATTCCACAAACGCTTCTATTAGATTTTTAAAATTTTTCCTTCTATCACAAGCACTCACATATAAAAAATACTCTTTTTTTATACCAAAAATATTTTTTACATATTCGAAAGATTTTATATTCGAAGTATCTATATTGCTTCCGGCATAAATCGTCGTTATTTTATTCTCGGGAAAGTTTAAATATTTTATAAGTTCATTTTTTGCAGAATCGGAAATTGTAAGGGCAAGGTCGGCTTTTTTGAGATTTTGTATTTTTTCTAAATAAAAGTTTTTATAAAATTCATCTTGCAAAAATTCCTCTTTGTAAATTAAAGGAATTAAATCATAAACTATTAAAGCCGTAGGAATATCCGCAAGTTTTTTAATCGAAACGACACTATTATCGCTAAATCCTTCAAAAAGAGAAGTTATCAATAATACATTCGGATTGATATCCGCTATTAATTTTTCTCTTATTAATTCGTCCACTTCCTTTATACCGGTAGTGTAAAAAAAATAACGATGAGATTCAAATTCATCAATATCGGAAGTATCCATTGATGCGTTAAATAGTAACGCTATATCGCTATACTCTTTAATTAAAGCTTTTACGAACTCTTTTGTATATCTTCCTATTCCTCTATTTTTAGACAAAGATTGGTATCCTTGCATATCTATCAAAATCATCCGTTTTTCCTTTTGAGCTCTTTATATATTTCTAACGCTCTTTTATTTAATTTCGGAGTATTTGCGGAAAAAAACGGACGAATAATTTTACCTACCGCACTTTGGAGTTTTATAAAAACCCTAATAAAATAATTTCTTATCAAAGTATTTATCCACTTATCAAAAACCGCAATTGTATTGTTGATATTATTAACAGAATGATTTAACGCACTAATTTGAGATCTTAAAGTTTCGATTTTTTGCTGATTTTTTAAATTTTCCGCCATTAATAATTCAACGGTTTTTTCAAGTGATTTTTCTCTATTTTTAGCTTCATCCAAAACCATATCCAAATTAACGCCCTCATATATAAAATTATTAGGTTTTTTTGTAGCAATCGCACAATAATCAAAAGCTACAGCATTAAAAATATCTTTTATATTCAAATCTTTCTTTGAATTCAATTGCCAAATATTTACATAAAACCCTTCATATTCAAGCAAAAATTTTAAAAGCCCTTTCGGAACGGGGCGTTTATGAGTTGGATCAAAATAAAAATATTCACAAGCCACTCGTATATTTTCCGGATTCGGAGTTTCCAATATCAAAATCCCATCATCATCCAAAACTCTAAAAGATTCTTTTATCAATCGATACAAATAATCAAATTCGACATGTTCTATCATATGAAAAGAAGAAATCAAAGAAACGCTTTTATCCTTTTGTTTTTTTAAAAATTCAAGTGCATCTTCTATTACTACGTTTTTATTATCCACCATTTCTTTTTTAGTATCAACTCCGAGTGCTTGTATGCCGTTTTCCGTTAATAAATCCAAAAACTCTCCCCTGCCACAGCCCAAATCTATTGCTTTTTTGCCTTTTAAATTTTTTATAATAGGTAAATAAATTTTTAATTTGTTTTTAATTTCTTCTTTGCTTCCTCTGAATTTATCCTCCAAAGCTCTATAAAAACTATCGCTTAACTTCATCATATTCCTTTATGTCAAAATTCGCATCCAACTTACAAATACCGATAAATTTATTTCCCAATATACCGGCAACTTCAAAAGAAGCGACTTTATCCGTCCAATGAATACAGTTTTGCAAATGATCTTCATCCGAATGCAAAGCTGCCGTTAAACTATATTTACCTACGCCTATATTCAACGGTATTTCAAATATTAACAAATATCTTTTGTTTCGTTTAAAAGATATGTTTTTACCGAGATAAAATGTATTTGTTCCGAATATATCCTGACCGAATCTGTCTCTTATTAAAATACCAAGAGTAACGTTTTTCAAATCCTCATAAGATTCTATATCAAATATAAATTGAGTTTTTTCTCCCGAAGATATTATATTTGATTTAGATTTTGCTCCTTTTATTTCAACATTAATAATTTTTGCTTTTAAATTACCGTAAGAATTATCGTTTTTAACCGTTAAATTTTGTTGCTTATTGATAACCGCTATCAGATAATTATA
>CAYSKX010000079.1:0-4901 GCA_964431845.1 uncultured Nautiliales bacterium
AGGAGGATGATATATAGGGTTTAGGATTGAGGATTTAGGATTTAGATATATTGATACAAAATTTATAATTCAAAATTCATAATTCATAATCACATCTTCTTACTCAATTTTTACCGACTAAAGCCAACGTTACATTTTCACCATTTTCACACTTTCACATTTTCACTTCTTTTTCTCCTCTTTTCCTAAACACAAACATCCCCACCTGTCCGAAATTAAAGGCATCGCTTTTTACGGTTTCAAATCCCGCTTCTTCAAACAAACTCTTAAGCTCATGCGGAGTGTAAAAATTTTCTATGGAACTTGGCAAATATTCGTAGGCTTTTTTGTTTTTGCTTAATATTCCGCCTATTTTGGGTAATATTTTATTCGAATAAAAATCGACACTTTTTCTAAACATACTCGGCTTTTCGGCTCGGACGAATTCAAGCACCAAAACAATACCCTCTTTTGATAATATTCTATAAAATTCACTTATCGCACTTTTTATTTCAAGCACATTTCTAATACCAAACGATATACTAATACCGTCTATCGAATTATCCGAAACGGGTATTTTTGTAGCGTAGGCATTATAAAACGTTACCGATGGGAATTTGTTTTTGGCAATTTTTAACATTTCCTCGCTTGGGTCAAGTCCGCTAATATTAACGGCTATGTTTTTTTTATCCGCAACTTTACGCCAAATTTCTATCATATCGCCCGTTCCGCATGCAACGTCTAAAATAGAGATAGATTTTTTGTTTATAATATTTAAAGCGTCTTTAATTGCTTTTTGACGCCATTTTTTATCAATTCCGAACGTCAAAACCCTATTTACGAAATCGTAACTTTTCGCAATAGAATCGAACATATTGACTATTTCTTCTTGCTTACCCACAAATACTCCTATATTTTAGCGTAATTTTACCAAATATCAACAAATTCTCGTCAACAATTCACCCTTCGGAAGTTCTATATATCTTTTAGAACCCCATGCGGACGTTAATACCACTCTTTTATCGTTTGTAACTTTTCCTATTATCGAAGCGGCGTTATGAAAAGTTTTTAAAATCGCTTCTGTTTTTTCGGCGTCTTTTCTATCGACAGCGGCTATAAACGTCCCTTCGTTCGCCAAATCCATAGGCTCAAATCCGAATATTTCACAAAGTCCCGTAACCTCGTCGGAAATAGGAATTTTATCTTCTTGTATTTCAATTCCGATATCACTTGCTTTTGCCCATTCGTTCAAAACGGCGCTAAGACCTCCTCTTGTCGCATCACGCAAAGCTTTTATTTCAACACCCGCATTAATTAACGCCTCCACTTCTTCCCACAATACTTTACAATCGCTTTTTATATCGGTTTCAACCTCATATCTGTGCGCCATTACGACACTTCCATGTTTTCCGATATCGCGACTTACGATTATTATATCGCCCTCTTTTAAGTTATGCGCACTTATGCCGTTTTTGACAATCTCCCCTACTCCGCTTGTGTTTATAAATATCTTATCGACGCTTCCCGCCGGAACTACTTTCGTATCTCCGCAAACGATTTGCGCTCCCGCTTTTTTAAGCTCCGCCGCCATAGTTTTGACAATTTCTTCAAGTTTTGAGAATTCAAATCCCTCCTCTATCATAAAAGCGCAACTTAAATATTTCGGCTTCGCTCCCATCATCGCAAGGTCGTTACAAGTGCCGGCAATCGCAAGCTTACCTATATTTCCGCCGTTAAAAAATATAGGACTTACCGTAAAACTATCCGTCGTAAAAGCTATCTTGCCTCCAAGCTCTACCACCGCCGCATCTTCGGCACTTTCAAGTATGGAATTTGAAAAATTTTTATAAAACAGCTCGTTTATAAGTTTATTACTCTCTTCTCCTCCACCACCGTATGCAAGTGTTATTTTCATATCAGTTCCTTTAATTTTGAAATATATTTTTTCAATTCATCAAGTTTTTCATCACATATCATATAAACTATTTCGGCATCGAGATTTATATAATGATGAGATATAATTTCCCTTGTTTTAATAATTTTACTCCAATAATCTTTATCGGCAACTTTTAATAAAAATATCTTGTCTTTTTTATCTATATTTTTAAGGCTTCTCCTATTGCTTGAAGTCGCATTGAGATTGCATCTAAAATTAAAAGTCCCTCATCAGTTAAAAAATCATCTATTTTCTTAATTTTGCCAAATCTTTTTTTCAATAAGTTCAATACTTTCAAATATAAAATTAAGCAAAATTGAAATTTCACTCTTATCCATAAATAATATCTTTTTGAATTTTTTTTAAAATTTCTTTTTTTGAAAATTTATGAGGATAATATATATCTACTTTACCGAATTTTTTTTCCAAATAATTCCAAAGCCCCGCAATATTATCAAAACTTTTTTTCTCAAACTCCACATAAATATCCAAATCATCGGCTTTTGTTTCATCTTTTAAGAACGAACCGAAAATTCCTATTTTCTTAACTTTAAAATTTTGCATTAAAAAAGGTTTTTCTTCTTTTAACAAATTCAAAACTTTTTCTTTCGTCATCTAAAATCCCTTTTCTCATTATACCAAAATAGGGTTTAGGATTGAGGTTTTAGGATTTAGATATTTTTAATCCAAAATTCATAATTCAAAATTAATTCTCAATTCTCAATTCTCCATTCTCAATTCCTATCATATCTATAATACGCATTACAAGCCCCCTCATCACTAACCATACAACTACCAAGCGGATTAGACGGAGTGCATGCTTTTGCAAATACGGGACAATCTTTCGGAGTGGCAACTCCTTTTAGGATATCTCCACAAATACAAAGTTTATGATCGTCAATCGGCTCGTTTGGTAATATATCGGCAAATACTATTTCGGCGTCAAACTCCGCGTATTCGTTTCTTAATTTTAAAGCGCCTTTTGGTATATCTCCAAGTCCTCTATACCTAAAACTATCTCTAACATCCATATACTTATCTATCAATTTCAATGCCAAAACATTACCTTCGTTCGTGCTTGCTCTTTTGTATTGATTTTCCACTTTCGGTTCGTTTTTAAGCTTTTGTCTAACAAGCATCAAAATACTCTCCATCACATCAACAGGCTCAAATCCGGCAACTACTACAGGAGTATTATAATCCTCAACCAAAAATTTATAAGCATTCGCACCGATTATCACACTCACATGACTCGGTCCTATAAAAGCATTTATTTTCGCTTCGCCGCTATCCATAATAGCTTTCATAGGAGGGGGGACTAATACATGATTTATATGATAATAAATGTTTTTTACTCCCTCTCTTAGCGCCCTATCCATCAAAGCCGCCGTCATAGGAGTCGTAGTTTCAAATCCGATAGCAAAAAATACGACCTTTTTATCCGGATTTTCTTTTGCAATTTTAAGCACATCAAGAGTTGAATGGAGAGGCCTAACATCCGCACCCTCAGCCCTAACTTTTGCAAGAGAAGATTTACTTCCTGGCACTCTTATCATATCTCCTAAAGTCGCTAATATTACGCCTTCTTGTTTTGCGAGTTCTATTGCATGATCGATTCTTTCTTTGGGCATTACGCACACGGGACATCCGGGACCGTGAATAAATTCTATATTTTCGGGGAGGAGTTGTTTTATTCCATATTTCATAATCGTATGAGTATGTCCTCCGCATATCTCCATAACTTTCATAGGCTCTTTTAAGTTTTTCGCTTCTTTTCTTATAATTTCGGCTAATGTTTTCATAGCCGCCGGATCACGAAATTTGAAATATAAATCTTTTAACGTTAAATCACTCATATCAATCCCAACCTTTCAGCCAACAATATTTCAGCCATTTTATAGGGAGCCACTCCTATTTTTTCGGCTTTTTGTTTAATTAGTAAAAATATTTCATTGTTTTTTAAACTTTTTTTCAAAATATTGTTCAATTTTACTATTTCAAAGAAATCTTCATCTTCTATTCTTTTATCAAACTCTTTTGCTTTCATAAAAAGCTTCCTCTTTTTTCTGCAACGTCTTACACTGATAATTCTTATACCAAAAAAAACAAAACAAATCTGATATTTTCACCATTTTCACTGTTTTCACTATTTGTAAGTTTTAGTGAAAGTGGTGAAAGTTGAAAATTGTAAGAAATTTTTTTGGTAATGGTATTATTTTATCATTTCTATATGTAAATACGCATAAATAACACTTGTTTTTTATTTTACCGATTATCGCGTATCTTTTTTATCATTTACATTTTTTGCCTCTAAAATTATGCCTGATACTTTAAAAATAGATATGGCTTTTTCAAAACTAATACCATGTTTTTTATATTTTTATTTTCATTCCATTCAAATTTCATCTATAACTTATTCTTTCGGCTTATACAAAAGCGCTCCTTCTTCACTCACAAGCCGTTCGGGTTCTATTTCAAAATCATCATCCCTCATAGCCGCTTCGGCTAACATTTTATACACTTCTATACTTTCAAGTGCTTCTTTTTCGTCAATTTTACCCATTGCGTAACCTACATGAATGAGGACGTAATCGCCCGGCTTAACTTCTTCTTGAATTAAATCTAAACTCACGTTTCTTTTAACACCGAGAGTATCAACCTCGGCAATATTATTCTCATCTATTTTCAAAACTTTACTTGGTATCGCTAAACACATAATTACTCCTTAAATTAGGTTTTAGGATTGAGGATTTAGGTTTTAGAAATTTTAATCCATAATTCAAAATTAATTTTACATTGAATAATTTTTAACCCTTAATCCTAAATTTTCCATTTTACATTTTACATTTTACATTGAATTAATTCTCAATTGATTTGAGATGTTCTTCCCTTCTTGATTTAATCCACTCAATAATTTCATCAAGTCCTTCGCCTGTTTTATTATTTAACAGCACTACCGGCACGCCCGGTTTTAATTTTCTCGCAT
>CAYSKX010000080.1:0-4885 GCA_964431845.1 uncultured Nautiliales bacterium
TACTTTGAGTATTCAGAACCTATCAGAAGAATTATTTATACAACCAATACTGTTTTTGTTTCTTTTACATAATTATGTGACGGGTAAAAAGCTTAATATTTTTGACCTTAAATTTTCCCGAAATAGTGTATAATACCAATCATAATAAATAGGTCAACATTACAACCTGGTGGGGTTGGCCAAATCTTTGATTTGGGGTTTACCCCTCACCTTTTTTCACTAAAATTTCGCAAAGTGAAAAAGGGAGAAAGAAGGTGAAAAAAGTGAAAAATGCCAGATTTGTTTTGGTTATTGGTATAATTATACGCAAAAAAGGCAATTATGGATATTAATAAACTTTTATCTTCAAAAAAACTTTTAACCGAAATATATTTCGAATTGCAAAAACATTACGATTCAATTTATCCTAATGCCGTTGTTTTGATGGAGGTCGGAACGTTTTTTGAAACGTATGAAGCCGAAAACGTAGGAAAAGCGCGCGAAATTGCAAACGTATTAAATATCCAGCTTACCAAAAAAAACAAATCAATTCCTCAAATAGATGTCAAAAATCCTCTAATGGCGGGATTTCCTAATCATGCACTCGATAGGTATCTTGAAAAACTGATTGAAGAGGGCAAATATACTATAATCCTAATCAAGCAAAAAGGCACGCCTCCGAACGTAAAAAGGTTTTTGAGCGAAATAATTTCTCCCGGTGTTAATCTCGAATACAATAAAACTCCCGAAAATTATGTAACTTCGATAATTATAGAAAAGTATTCGGCTTTTCATGTGGGATTTGCGAATGTCGATATTACCACCGGTAAAAGCTATGTTTATGAAAACTACTCCGTCCGAGATGATCCGACGTTTGCGCTTGATGAACTTTTTAGATTACTTCAAACATATAAATCAAGCGAAATTATTTTGACGCTTAAAAATGCGGAATGTGACGAAATAGTGAATTATTTGGAGCTTGAAGGTAAAAATATAGTAATTAATCGCACGAGAATGGATATAAAATATCAAAACGAAATATTCAAAAGAGTTTACAACATCCAAAGTCTCTTAAGCGCGATAGAGGTTATGAATTTTGAGAAATTTCCGTTAATTACGGAAAGTCTCGGAATTTTACTCGAATTTGTCATAGCGCATAACAAAGATCTTCTTACGAAGCTTAAAGAACCCATATTGATAGAAGACGAAAAATTCGTATATCTCGGAAACAACCCTATAAAACAGCTTGAAATTTATAAAGTTTTGAAATTGATAGACAAAACAAAAACGGCTATGGGCAAAAGACTTATCAAAGAGAGGCTTTTTAATCCTATTCGCGATGAAGCCGAGCTTGAAAAAAGATACAAAGCGGTGAATTTTATGTTAAGCCGTTATAAAGAATTCGAACCTTTTCTTAAAGATATATACGATCTCGAAAAAATCGAAAGAAAAATCAAACTAAAAAGGCTTCATCCGTTTGAAATAAGCTTTTTACTAACGTCGCTCGAGGCTATTAGCGAAGTTTATTTAAGACTGAAAAAAAGAACCGTTAAAATAGATTTTTTTATTGATTTTATAAAAAGAAATTTTGATCTTGAAAAAATAAACGTTAAGCTTGAAGATATAAAAGAGTCGTTTTTTAAACATGGAATCGATAAAAGCTTAGATGCGTTGATTATCGAAAAAGATAAATATTTCGCGCTTCTAATGAAAATAAAGAAAAAAATAGAAAGTCTCGGTGATGTGAAAGTAGAAATCAATCAGCTTGAAAAAGAAGGATTTTATTTTACTCTTACCAAAAACAGATTTAATATGATAAAAGATAAATTTGCTGAAACGTTTATCGATATCGAGGGCGAAAAACTATTTTTTGACGATTTGAGAATAAAACAGCTTACGAATACGGTAAAAATATGCGGAGACAAAATTGAAGATATAGGTGATAAAATAATATCTTTACAAAACAAAATAATCAAAAAAACCAAAGAATTGTTTATTAAAAAACTTGAGGAAATGGAAAGAGAATTCGACATATTACAAAATCTATCCGACGAAATAGCCAAAATCGACGTAGCGTTAAGTAGTGCAAAAACGGCAAAAGAGCTTAATTATACAAAACCCGTAATCAAAAACACCAAAGCCGAATTTAAAAATTTACGCCATCCGCTAATAGAAATAAATCATGAAAACGGAATTTACGTCCCAAATGACGTAAATTTTAACGAATATGACGGTATGCTTTTATACGGCATAAACAGCTCCGGTAAAAGTTCGCTTATGAAAAGCGTTGGAATTGCCGTATTTCTTGCGCAAGGAGGGTTTTTCGTCCCTTGTGAAAAAATGCAATATTCTCCTTATAGCGCCATATTTACAAGAATAGAAGCAAGCGATAATTTAAGCAAAGGACTTTCAACCTTTGCCGTTGAAATGCTTGAGCTTAAAAATATATTTAACCGCGCAAATCAAAACTCCCTCGTCTTAGGCGACGAAATAGCGCATGGCACGGAAACGACTTCCGCTTTAAGTATCGTGGCAAGTGCGGTTGTTAAATTAGCCAAAAGAAAAATAAACTTCCTTTTTGCTACTCATTTACATCAACTTATGGATATATACGAAATCAAAGTTCTTAACAATGTAACGGCTAAACATCTTGAAGTGTGGTTTGACGGAGAAAAGTTAGTGTATGACAGAAAACTTAAAGACGGAAGCGGCAGTAGTGTTTACGGACTTGAATTTGCCAAATCGATATACATGGATAAGGAGTTTATCAAATTAGCCGAAAACATAAGAAAAAAACTAACCGACGAATATAGTGAAATAGAACTTCTCTTGCGAAAGAAAAAAAGCCGCTATAACAAAAATCTTTTCGTAACGACATGTGCAATTTGTGGCAAACCGGTAGAAGACGTCCATCATATACAAGAAAAAGAAAAAGCAAAAGATGGATTTATAAACCATATCCCCGTCCATCACAAATACAATCTTATCCCTCTATGTAAAAAACACCATAAAATGGTGCATGAAGGAAAAATCAGAATTATCGGATTCGTAACTACAAGCAAAGGAATTGAGCTTCATTTTGAAGAAATTGATTAAATTTTATTGCATAATAACATAATAAAATGTATTTATTTTTAATATTAGTTTTATTTTTGGTATAATACCATTACCAAAAAAACTTCTTACAATTTTCACACTTTCACCACTTTCACCAAAACTTACAAATAGTGAAAACAGTGAAAATGGTGAAAATGTCAGATTTGTTTTGTTTTTTGGTATTAGCCCCTTTTTATTATTTATTCTATCATATTCTTGCATAAATCTTTAAGGGCATTATATTTTCTTTCAGAGAACATGATTGGTTTTTTGTTTAATTAACTTTTTGTTTCTCACTTCTTATTTGAGTATAATTACATATAAAAAAGGTAGCTTATGCCAAAAAGAGAAGATATTAAAACGATATTACTTATAGGCTCGGGCCCGATTATTATCGGACAGGCTTGTGAATTTGATTACTCCGGTGTTCAAGCCGCAAAAACTCTTAAATCTCTCGGATATAGAGTCGTGCTTATTAATTCGAACCCCGCCACTATTATGACCGATCCGGAATTTGCCGATGCTACGTATATTGAGCCTATTACTTCCGAAATTGTGACTGAAATCATAAAAAAAGAAAATATTGATGCGATATTACCTACGATGGGAGGGCAAACGGCGCTTAACGTTGCTATGGATATGTATGAAAAAGGTATGCTTGAGGGAATAGAATTTCTCGGTGCTAATCCCGAAGCTATCAAAAAGGGGGAGGATAGAGAAGAGTTTAAAAAAGCGATTGAAAAAATCGGTCTTGATATGGCAAGAAGTGAAACCGCTCATACGCTTGAAGAGGCTTTAAATATTGCCAAAGAAATAGGTTTTCCTTTGATAGTGAGAGCCGCTTATACGCTCGGAGGACTCGGTAGCGGTGTTGCATATAACTTAGAAGAATTTGAAACTCTTGCAAAAACGGGTATTGAGGCAAGTCCTATTAATGAAATAGAGATTCTTGAATCGCTTCTTGGATGGAAAGAATACGAAATGGAAGTTATTCGCGATAAAAACGACAATTGTATTATCGTGTGTTCGATTGAAAACGTAGACCCTATGGGAGTGCATACGGGAGACAGTATAACGGTGGCACCGGCGCTTACTTTGACGGATAAAGAGTATCAAAAAATGAGAGACGCTTCTTTTGCTATTCTTAGAGAAATAGGAGTCGATACCGGAGGAAGTAATGTCCAATTTGCCGTTAATCCAAAAAATGGAAGAATGATTGTAATAGAAATGAATCCGCGCGTTTCAAGAAGTTCCGCTCTTGCTTCTAAAGCAACCGGCTATCCTATTGCCAAAATTGCCACTCTTCTTGCCGTTGGATTTACGCTTGATGAAATTAAAAACGACATTACTGGCACAGCGGCGAGTTTTGAGCCTGTAATTGATTATGTAGTTACTAAAATTCCGCGTTTTACGTTTGAAAAATTTCCAAAAGCCGATACCACTCTTACAACTTCTATGAAAAGTGTAGGGGAAGTAATGGCAATTGGTAGAACGTTTAAAGAATCCGTTCAAAAAGCACTTTATTCCCTTGAAACGGGACTTGACGGGTTTGAAAAAATAGAGTGTAATGAGAGCGAACTTATCAAAAATATAAGAACTCCTAACGAAAATAGATTACTTTATGTAGCCGAAGCGTTTAGAAGAGGAAAAAGTGTTGAAGAGATTTTTGATATATGCAAAATAGATCCGTGGTTTTTGAATCAGATTAAAGAGATTATCGAACTTGAAAAAGAAATAACTCTTGCAATTTTAGAAGATGAATATCTTTTAAGAAAAGCTAAAACATATGGATTTAGCGATAAAATGATTG
>CAYSKX010000081.1:0-4810 GCA_964431845.1 uncultured Nautiliales bacterium
TGGTCAATAAAAAAGGATTTGGCAAAATCGCTTCATTGGCACATATTGTAAATTTATCGTTTCAAGCAAAAAAACTTCTTCAAAAACACAATATAAAAATTGTATTTAGTGTAGGAGGATATTCGGCGGCTCCTGCAGCGATAGCCGCCGTTTTGAGTAATGTTGCGCTTTATATTCATGAACAAAACGCACATATCGGTTCGCTTAATAGAGTATTAAAACCGTTTTGTAGGCGCTTTTTTAGCACGTTTTTGTATAATGACCCTTATCCGGTTGAAGAGATATTTTTTAAAACGGCAAGAATTAGAAAAAATTTAAAAACCGTTATTTTTTTAGGAGGTAGTCAAGGTGCAGTAGCTATAAATAATCTCGCTTTAAATTTAGCTCCTATGTTAAAACAAAAAAACATAAATATCATTCACCAAACAGGCAAAAAAGATTTTGAAAGAGTTAAAAAATTTTATAATAAATTCAATATCGAAGCGGACGTTTTTGATTTTTATCCGAAGTTATATGAAAAAATCAAAAAAGCTGATTTTGCCGTATCACGCGCCGGTGCTTCGACGCTTTTCGAATTAGCTTCGAATCTTATACCGACGCTTTTTATTCCTTATCCGTATGCGGCGGGAGATCATCAATACTATAACGCTAAATTTTTATCCGATAAAAATGCGGGATTCGTAATAAGAGAAAATGAAATAAACGAAAATGTAACGGATGTGATTTTTAATGCAAATTTAGAGCAAATATCTCATAATTTACAAAAACTAAATCAAAAAAATGCGGCGAAAATGATAGTTGATGAAATTCTAACGAGGGGACTTAAATGATTGTTCATCTTTGCTGCAGCGTTGATGCGGGGTATTTTTTGAAGCGTTTGCAAGAAGAGTTCGCGCAAGAAAAAATTATAGGCTTTTTTTATGATCCTAATATTCATCCTTATCTTGAATTCAAATTGCGCTCACTTGATACGCAAAGAATTTGTGAAAAACTTGGTGTAGAATTTGTCGAAGGAGATTATGATTATGAAAATTGGTTAAAAGTCGTCAAAGGAAAAGAAAACGAAGCGGAAAAAGGTGCAAGGTGTTCGCTGTGTTTTGATCACTCTTTAAAAGCTACCGCCGAATATGCAAAAAAACGTAATAATAAAACAATAACGACTTCGCTTCTTATGTCGCCTATGAAGTCTCAAGAGCAGTTAAATTCAATAGCGAAGATTATAAAAGAAAAATACGATATTGATTTTTACGCACCGGATTTTCGCAAAAAAGGAGGAACTCAGGCTCAACAAATTTATGCTAAGCAAACGCAAATGTATAGGCAGGATTATTGCGGATGTATGTATGGGTTGTGGCTACAAAAGAAAAACAAAGAAATTATCGACGAACTCTTAAGTCCTATAACGAAACAAACACTTCCTTCAAGTATCGAAGAAAAACTCGAAATTTATAAAAAACGGCTTGAATATGAAAAAAAGGGCGTTCAATATAAAATCATAAAAGAGAATTTTTTGAATTATAGACTATTTAGGGGAAGTGTAAAATTGAGAATGGAGAATGGAGAATTGAGAATGGAGAATGTGAGCGAAATGAATTCAACATATATTTTTGAAAAAAGCATGTGTCGGGGAAAATGGAAAATTGTGCCAAGTTATATACTTTTTTATTCATATCTTCAAAGATCGGTGCGAGGGAAAATAGAGTTTATAAAAGATGAGGTGGGGTATTTTAGTAAAATGCAGATAATTTTCGTTTCGGTTGAAAAATTTAATAAAGTTTTAAACAAAAGTTATAAAAATGTCAAAGAGATTTTACTTTCTCCTCCGAATATCGATGAAGAATTGAAATTTAGAGAGTATATTAGCTCCGTTAAATATTCCTTGTCTCCTATTATTGTAATAGATAAAATAGAAAATATTAAATACGAAATAGATATTGAAGCGAAAATATATCCCGATGTAAGAGAAATTTTGATAAAATTTTAATAAAAAAAGGATTAAGTGTGGTTTATGATATTAATCAAATTCAAGAAATGTTACCTCATAGATATCCGTTTTTGTTAGTTGATAGAATTACGGAAGTAAAAGAGGGAGAATTTGTCAGAGGATATTTAAACATATCGATAACAAATCAGGTTTTTCAGGGGCATTTTCCGGGACATCCGATATATCCCGGAGTTTTAATAATCGAAGGTATGGCTCAAACGGGTGCGATTTTACCGTTTACCGTAATGAGTAAAGACGAACTTAATGATAAAGTCGTATATTTTATGAGTATCGATAAAGCGAAATTCAGAAAACCCGTGCTTCCGGGAGATAGACTTGAATATAGAGTTTCGACGATTAAACACAAAGGTAAAATCTGGCAATTAAAAGGCGAAGCTTATGTTGACGGAGAACTTGTGAGTGAGGCAGAACTGAAAGCTATGATTATGGATAAATGATGGAGAAATATAAATTATGGATTGAAATTTTAAAAATAAAGCTTCTTTTTTTCTCAGCGCTTGTTGGTGGAAGTTTTGGGTATTTTTTGAATATTAAAAATTTTTATAATGAAATTATTTTAATCTTTTTGATGTTTATTGGAGTAATCGGAGTAATAAAAATATTATATGAACTTGGAATCTTGTATAAAAAATTAAAGGATGAAGAATGAAAGATATTTTAGAAAGTATTGCACTTTTAATTATGTTGGGCGGTTTAATGTATTATTTTTATTTAGAATACAAATTAGAGCATAGCAAATGAAAGCGATAATAAAAGGTAAAATAGGCAAAAACTGTAAAATCGGCGAAGGCGTTATTATTGACGAAAACGTAAGCATAGGAGACAATAATATAATCGAGCCTTATGCCGTTATTACAGGCTGGACAACGATAGGAGATAATAATCATATATATTCTCATGCCGTTGTCGGAAGCGAACCTCAAGATTTGAAATATCATGGTGAAAAAACGGAGTTGATTATAGGAAACAACAATAAAATCAGAGAATTCACACTGCTTAATCCCGGAACGGAGGGCGGCGGAAGCGTTACTAAAATAGGCGATAACAATTTGCTTATGGGATATGTGCATATAGCTCATGACGTAATTATAGGAAATAACTGTATTTTGGCAAATGCGGCTACGCTTGCAGGGCATGTGATTTTGGAAGATTTCGTAGTTATAGGCGGTATGACGCCTATTCATCAGTTTGTTCAAATCGGCTCTCATGCAATGATAGCAGGGGCAAGCGCGGTGGCTCAAGATATACCACCTTTTACAATTGCCGAAGGAAACCGTGCAAAACTTAGAGGACTTAATTTAACGGGGCTTAGAAGAAGATTTCAAAACAGAAAAGATATAGATGCCATAAAAAGCGCTTATAAAGAGCTATTTGAAAGAGGAAAACCTCTTAAAGAAACGGCAAACGAAATATTTCAAAATAGTGATAACGAATATGTTCGACATTTATGCAAATTCGTATTAAATTCAAAAAGGGGAATACCATATGATAGAAAAGTGTAGTTTTTGCGGGAGTTTAGAAACTGAAGAAAATCCGCTTTTAGCGGCGCCGGACGATGCGGCATTTATTTGTAAAAATTGTGTATTAACGGCTTATGAAATAATAATGGGCACTCAACAAGAGAAAAAGGAAAATGAACCTAAAGATATTAAACTTTTAACACCTAAAGCCATAAAAGCGCATCTTGACGAATATGTAATAGGACAAGAAAAAGCTAAAAAAATAATTTCCGTAGCCGTTTATAATCATTACAAAAGAATACTTTTTGGCAATGATAGCGATGTTGAAATTCAAAAATCCAATATTTTAATGATAGGACCGACGGGAAGCGGTAAAACGCTTATAGCAAGAACACTTGCAAAGCTCCTCGACGTTCCTCTTGCCATAGCGGACGCTACGTCTTTAACGGAAGCCGGATATGTAGGTGAGGATGTCGAAAACGTTTTGCTTAAACTCATTCAAGCGGCTGATCATGATATACAAAGAGCCGAAAAAGGAATAATTTTTATAGATGAAGTGGATAAAATAAGCAGATTATCGGAAAATCGCTCTATTACAAGAGATGTTAGCGGTGAGGGAGTCCAACAAGCACTTCTTAAAATTATAGAAGGCGCAACCGTAAACGTCCCTCCGGGAGGTGGAAGAAAACATCCCGGACAAGAATTTTTACAAATAGATACTTCAAATATTTTATTTATATGCGGAGGAGCGTTTGACGGACTTGAAGAAATTATTACTAAAAGATTAGAAGGCGCAACCGTAGGATTTCTTGGAAAAACCAAAGAAAAACTTACAAAAGACGATATTTTCTCTCTTGTTGAGCCTGAGGACTTGGTAAAATACGGGCTTATTCCGGAACTTATTGGAAGATTACCGGTAATTGCAACTTTAAGAGAGCTTGAAAAAAAAGATTTGATTAGAGTGCTAACGGAGCCGAAAGATGCTCTTATTAAACAATATCAAGCTTTATTTAAACTTGATGATGTGGATCTCGAATTTGACAAAGAAGCTCTTGAAGCAATAGCCGAAAAAGCAATTAAAAGAGGCACGGGTGCAAGGGGACTTAGAGCTATTTTAGAAGAAACGATGATTGATATTATGTTTGATTTACCGGAATTTAAAGGATATAAAATTATAATCACAAAAGATGTTATAGAAAAAAAAGCTGATGCTATTTTAATTAAAAAGGAAAAAAATGCTAAATAAACTTTTGGGATTTTTTAGTAGCGATTTAGCGATAGACTTAGGAACGGCTAATACGTTAGTCAGCGTTAAAGGCAAAGGAATAGTTATAAACGAACCGAG
>CAYSKX010000082.1:0-4809 GCA_964431845.1 uncultured Nautiliales bacterium
TTCTTTGAAGCAAAACGGAATTTTTTGAAATTTTTGCATTGTTTGAAACTTCCATATTATCAATATAGCCTTTAACGCCTTTAATTTCATATCTTTGTATATTGGCTCCACCTAAAACCGGCATTTTTCCATCTTTTTTTAAATATTTTTGTAAAATTGCACCTCTATTATCAAATTGTGACATTTCCGAAAGTTTAATATTTTTTTCAATTTTTTTAGCAAGATTTATCTCTTTTTTATTTACGCCATTTAAAATAAAATCAAATTTTTCCGCATCTTCTTTATCAATATTAGCAATAAACTTAAATCCGTTTTCAAAAACAAAATTATCATAAGTTTTTGTTTTTTTATTTTTTTGAATTACGTATATTATTTGTTCGAGCTTCACTTCTTTGAAAGCTTTTTTTACATCTGCTAAAATAAAAAGTTCGTTTAAAAATTTTTCTCTTATTTTTTTCCAGGTAGAAGCGTAAATAAAAGACTTAGGAATAATAAATCCATGATAGCCGTTTTCTTTTAATAATTCATAAGCTTTTTGCATAAAAAGAATAGCGCTTTCGTTTGATTTTATTTCAAAAAATTCCTTTTCATTTCTAAGTTTTGCACCATACGGCGGATTACCGATTACAATATCGAACTTAAAATCAAACGGGTTTTCAAGTAGTGAATTTGCCGTAACTATTTTATCACTTAGCTTAGTAAGGGGTTTTCCTTTTTTTGCCGTTCTAATCCAAAGGGAGAGTTTTGCAATTTCTACTGCGTCTTGATTTATATCAATTCCATAGAGGTTGTTTTGTAAGATATCTTCTTCCGTGTCGTAGAGTCCGAGTAAATCCCCCTCAAGCTCACGCCGTTTTTCATCTATAATTTTGTGTTCGTTTATCAAAAATTCAAGCGCTTGATTCAAAAACGCTCCGCTTCCGCATGCCGGGTCTAATATTTTAAGAGAAAGTAGCCATTTTTTATACTCTAAAATCTCGTTTAGATTATTAAAATCAAACTCTTTTTTCTTTTCTTCGCAAAGTTTGCCGAGTGTATTGTTGATTATAAATTCGGTAATGTATTTTGGAGTGTAAAAAATCCCGTCTTTTTTTCGTTTAGATTTTTTCTTATCAAAAGATTTGTTTTGAATTTTAGCTTGAAGTTCTTCAAGGTCGGTTAGGCTTTGTTCGAAAATATGTCCGAGAATATTTACGTCAATATCACTTAAAAAATCATAATCGCTTAGTTTTTGCGCTTTCATATCCAAGCACTCATCAGAAATTATCAAACTATCAAGCTCTTTGTCTTCTTTAAACAAACCACCATTATATTTCGGAATGTCAAGTTTTCGACGTCCTTCGTTTATTGCTTTGAAATAGATTTTATAAAAATCATACAAAGAGTGCTCGAAAATGTCGTTTTTGTATTTTTCTCTAATTTCGCGAATCGTATTTGTTCTAAGTAGTCCCCTATCTTCCGCAAAAAGAATAAAAATAATCCTATCGCAAAGTTTTTGGGTTAAATTAAGTGCTTTTAATTTGTCTATATCGTTGTTTTTGATTATATCTTCAAATAAATTATTTCTAAATTCGCTAAAATCCTTATACAAAGCGTTTGAAATTTCTTTTTCGAAATTAAGGGATTTTTCTTTTAGTTTAAGAGGTAAATTCTCTTTAATGCTTTCATACGACAAAATCAAATGCAGTTTTTTAAACTCTTCATACGTTAAATCAAAAAGCGAAAATTTTTCATATGCTGTTTTTTTGTCTATATAAAATCTAAGCTCGTCGAAATTGCTTATAATTACATACCTCGCATCCGAATTCGATACGAGATAATTAAAGGCTTGATTTTCCACATTGTCCAAATTTTTGGTTTTTTGAGATTTAAGCTCAATTACTCCTACTATCTTGTTATTTACTATTATTACGCCGTCGGCTTTTTTGTTATCCGTTTCGTTTTTGCTTTCTCTTGTGGGGTTATAATTAGCGGGATTTGAACTCTCAAGCGTGTAACCGAGACACTTTTCAAAAACATCCTTTAAAAACCCTTCTTGATACGTTTCTTCTTTGGTGTTTTTGATAAATTCTTTTTTCGTTAAAAATTCTTGAAAATTAGCCCATCTTTTTGATATTAATTTTTCGTTTTGTTTGTTTATGTATTCGTTTATGATTCTTTTTGCAAACATCTTTCTCCTAAGTTAGGATTAGGGTTTAGATTTGAGGGTTTAGGATTTAGATTTTTATATTTATATTTCTAAATCCTAAATCTTAAATCTTAAATTCTCAATTCTCCATTTTTCACTTTTTACTTTTCACTTTTCACTTTTTACTTAGAACTCTCAACCTTCTTCTCAAAGCGTATATTTCAAAAGAGAGGCTATAGTGTTTTTCAATTCGTTTCTTTTAATAACCATATCTATAAGTCCATGTTCGAGTAAAAATTCGGCTCTTTGGAAGCCTTCAGGGAGTTCTTCTCCTATTGTTTGTTTGATAACCCTAGGACCTGCAAATCCTATAATCGCACCGGGTTCGGCTATTATAAAATCTCCTAAAAACGCAAAACTTGCACTTACTCCTCCAAATGTCGGATCGGTAAGAACGGATATATAAGGCAAACGATGTTCCGCTAAACTAGCAAGTGCCGCACTTGTTTTTGCCATTTGCATAAGGCTAAAAGTGCTCTCTTGCATTCTTGCTCCGCCGCTTGTAGATACTATAATAAGTCCTTGTTTTTTTTGAATAGCCCTATTTACGGCACGAACTATTTTTTCTCCTTCGACACTTCCAAGACTCCCGCCCATAAACGCAAAATCAAATACAACAAGTTGAGTAGGTATTTCGTTGATTTTACACTCTCCGCTTATAACGGAAGATTTGCGATTTGTTTTTTTGTAGTTTTCTTCGATTCTTTTTTTGTAGCTTTTTTTATCTACAAAATTTAACGGATCGTTCGGTTCTAAATTTTTATCGCATTCTACAAACGAATCTTTATCAACCAACAAATTAATTCTATCAACCGCATTCATTCTAAAATGATACTCACACTTAGGACATGTGTTGAATTCTTTTTGAACTTCTTTATAAAAGCTTATAGCTCCGCATGCCGGACATTTTATCCATGTGGTGCTTTTTTCTTGATTGACGGGCTGAGGCTTTTTGAATTTTTTTAAAAAATCGCTAAATCCCATTTTTATTCCTTTATAACGCTTAAAACTTCTTCTAAATCTTTTTTATCAGGACTCATGAGTATCAAATCTTCTTCGAAATGCCATACACATCCGCTATTATAAAATTTTGCCGCCGCTATGTCAAACTCTCTAATATTGCCTTTGTAAAGAACCGCTTTTGCAAATTCTCCGTAACATAAAGAGAGGCTAAGCGCTCCGGGTGCTCTGAATTTAAGCGAATGGCAGCATAGATTTTGAACTATATGCGGATTTTTATAAGCTTTTTCGAAAATAATTACATCGCGTCTGTAATTAGCTGCAAAAGGTTTTCTAAAAAGATTTTCAAATCTTTTACCGTTTTTATCTCTGACAAAATAATCTCCGTTACTTAAATTCACGACAATTGCCGCTTCATCTTCAAGATATACACTACATCCAAAATAAGGAATATTATTTGATATATTATAACTTCCGTCAATCGGATCAATTATTATTTTTTTCTTTTTGCCGTTATCTATAAATCCGGATTCCTCGCTTAATATATTTCCATAATCGCTAAGCGCTTTGATGAAAATTTTTTCGGCTATAAGGTCGATATTTAAACTTCTATCTCCTCCAAAACCTATACCTTTTTCTTCGAAAATATTTTCCTCTTCATGCAATGCTCTCATAATTTTCAAACTTGCACATAACGTCGCATCTATAAAACTCATTTTTTATCTCCTATGGTCGTCCAGTCTATTTTGTTAAATTTTTTGTCATACACGCTTGGCGTTCCTCTTGTGCCGAGCTCCTCAACCGCTTTTTTGGAATTTAAAAGTATTTTATCAAATTTTGCTTTTTCTTTTGCTGTAGGATGATAATTTTTCCATTCGTTACTTCCGCTTAGGACAGCTTTAAATCTTTTTACTTTTTCGGCATTGTTTTTACCCGCTAAAATATAATAACTCATAGCTTTTGCATCCCTATGAAATGATAAAGGAAGCAAAATCACATGCACTTTATAATTTTTTTCTAAGATATCTTTTTTTTCTTTTTCCATTTGCTTGCAAAAAGGACATTGCGGATCGGTTACAAGATATATCTCTTTATTGCCTTTTCCGAATGTAAATATAATTCCATTTTTAACCGTTTGTTTATTAACGGGAAAATTTCCGCTAAGAAGAGTGCCTTTTTTATTATCGAGAATATTCCCAAGAATAGTGAATTTTTTATCTTTTGTAATATATATATTTCCGACTCCTCTTGGGGTTCTAATATTAATAATATAAAATCCCTCTTTAAAAACACCTCTTACCTTTACAACGCCCTTTTTAATATCTTGCGATAATTTCGGATAAATAACGCTTGAGCTTAAAACATTATTCAACTCTTTTTGCGATAACAGCTTGTCACTTCCGAACAAACTTGCCGCTATGCCTAAACTTAATAGTAATTTTTTCATATTGTCTCCTTGTATAATAAATTATGGTTTAGGATTGAGGATTTAGGTTTTAGATATTTTTAATCCAAAATCCAAAATCAAACTAATCAATTTCCCACCCTTCCTTACCTTTTCTTACCGTTTTCACATTTTCACCTTTTTCACTTTCTTTTCCCCATAATTCCTTGTATAATAAATTATCCAAACATCTTACACCAAAAAGGGTAAGAAGATT
>CAYSKX010000083.1:0-4790 GCA_964431845.1 uncultured Nautiliales bacterium
CTATACCGTCATATTTATCGCTTTTTATAGCTCTTTTGAGTCCGAAAGGAAGCTCAAATGCTCCCGGGACCAATATCAATTCCAAATTTTTCTCTTCCCCTCCGTTTCTTAAAAACGCATCTTTCGCACCTTCTATAAGTCTATCGGTTATTAAATGATTAAACCTACTTGCTATTATAGCTATTTTTTCATTTCCTTTTAATTGTAAATTTCCTTCGATTATTTTCATTTGTTCTCCTTACATCCGTTAATACAATCTATTTCTTTTAACGTTTTTTGTAAAATATCGGGTGTTATCATATTAGCGCCATCGCTTAAAGCGACATCCGGATTATAATGCGTCTCAAAAAAGAATCCGTCAATTCCCACCGCCGCCGCGGCTTTGCTTAAAATAGGAACGTATTCTCTTTTTCCTCCGCTTTTTCCTCCTGCAGCTCCCGGCATTTGAACGGAATGCGTCGCATCGAATATAATGGGTGCGAATTTTCTCATGATATACAAACTTCTCATATCCACTACAAGATTACCGTAACCAAAAGTCGTGCCTCTTTCCGTTAGCCAAACGTTATGTTTTAGCGAATTTTCATACGTCGCTTCATTGCAACCTCTTGTTTTAAGCACTTTCAAAACGGAAAATTCCATATCCGCCGGATTCATAAACTGACCTTTTTTGATATTTACCGTTTTATCGGTTTTTGCCGCTTCTACGAGCAAATCGGTTTGACGGCAAAGAAAAGCCGGGATTTGCAATACATCTACGATTTCGGCGGTTTTTTCTACTTGAGAGGTTTCATGAATATCGGTTAAAAGTTTATATCCGAATTTTTCTTTAACTTTTGAAAGAATTTCGAGTCCCTTCTCAATTCCGGGACCTCTGTAACTATCTATAGAAGTTCTGTTGGCTTTATCGAAACTTGCTTTAAAATAAAATTCGTATTTTTCATCATAAGGCTTTAAATATTCGGCGATTTTAAATATTTGCTCTTCACTTTCAATTACGCACGGTCCGGCGATTAATATCATTTCGTTCCTTTTTTAGTATAATTATATCTTAAGAAGTGAAAAGTGAAAAGTGAAAAGTGAAAAATTAACGAAAAATTATTTAATAACTGATGTTTAGTATTTGTAATAAAACGGGTTGAGGGGAAGAGTGGTTTAGAAATAAAAGGGTGAAGGTGGAAGGATGAAGAGGCTGTGAAAAATGTATCGGGAAGGTATATTGAATATTGTTATCGGACATTAAATATACAAAAACAAAAGGAACGAAATGGCGGCACCGAAAATCGAAATTTATACATACGACGATTACAAAAATTGGAAAGGAAGCTGGGAGCTTATAGAGGGTATTCCTTACGCAATGGCACCCGCACCCGTTCCTAAGCATCAAATGTTGGTAGGTAGAATATATAACGAATTGAATAAAAATTTAAATTGCGAAAATTGTGAAGTGTTTATTGCGCCGATTGATTGGAAAATAGACGAATACAACGTAGTTCAACCAGATGTTTCGATATTTTGTGAGGATTGGGAAGGCAAATCTTATCTTAGTTCGACTCCGAAAGTGATAGTCGAGGTTTTATCTCTTTCAACGGCATTTAAAGATTTGAATACGAAGTATAAACTTTACGAAAAAACGGGAGTAAAATATTACGTAATCGTAAATCCGGCAAATGACGAAGTAAAAATATTTGAAAATAAAAACGGTTTTGAGGAAGTCGAATTTAAAAACGAATATGAATTTAAGTGGGAAGAGTGCAAAAGTAAAATCGATTTTTCAAAGGTTTTCAAATGGTAGTAAGTAAATATAGCGCAAGCGGAAACGATTTTGTAATTTTTCATACTTTTAACGAAAAAAATAGAAGCCGCCTTGCAAAAAATTTATGCGACAGACAAAACGGAGTGGGTGCGGACGGACTTATAGTTATACTTCCTCACGATGAATATGATTTTAAGTGGCAGTTTTACAATGCCGACGGAAGCGTTGCCGAAATGTGTGGCAACGGAAGCAGGGCGGCGGCTCATTATGCTTATACGAACGGATTAGCTCCTTGTAAAATGCGATTTTTAACCTTAGCCGGCGTAATTGATGCCGAAGTTGAAAATGATATCGTAGAGACTCAATTAACCGAGCATAAATTTATCAAAACCGTAGGAGAATGGAAACTGTATGATACGGGAGTGCCTCATCTTGTCAAAATAGACGATATCGAACGTTTCGATATAAATGAATGTAGAAAGTTAAGAAACGAACATAACGCCAACGTAAACATAGCCGAAGTAAAAAACGGCGATTTATACGTCAGAACTTACGAAAGGGGAGTGGAAGACGAAACGCTTGCATGCGGGACGGGAATGTGCGCCGCTTTTTTATCGGCAAGAGAGAAAAATTTAATAGGCGATGAAGTAACCGTTTATCCGAAAAGCAAAGAAAAATTACATATAAAATTAAAAAATCAAAGACTCTATTTTAAAGGAAAAGTAAAAGAAGTGTTTAAAGCGATTTTGCCCTTGACTTAATCGATTACACTTGCAATAATTGCATAATCAATTGTATTTTCTAAAAAATTCATTTTTAGAGGTTTAATTAAAGGAATTTGATGCAATACAATAAAGAAACATCCGTAAGATATGTTTAACTACCACATTAAATTTGTTAAGAAAAATTTTAATACCATTACCAAAAAAACTTCTTACAATTTTCACACTTTCACCACTTTCACCACTTTCACCAAAACTTACAAATAGTAAAAACAGTGAAAATGGTGAAAATGTCAGATTTGTTTTGTTTTTTGGTATAATAAAGAAATCAAAAATTTCGATTTAAACTCCTAGCAATATAGTGTTTTGAAATTGGTATCGGAATCTAGGAAATTAACTCCTATGCAAATTTCAAAACTTTTAAATAAAGATAAAGCGACAATTGCGAAATAATAAAATCGCTTTTAAACAAAAACCTTATAAAAAAAGAAATCATAAATAACAGAATCTTTTTATATAAAACTTACGAAAAGCGGGAAAGAAAAACTTAAAAATGCCGATGATATTGCAATAAAATATCATAAAACGATAATAAAAAACATCGGGAAAGAAAATATTAAGCAAATGTTGGATACGTTAAAAAAATAAGAGAAATTTTTTTAAAGGAAATAGATGAAACGAATATTATTAACTCTTAGTGCGGCTGTTTTGTTAAGTGCCGAAGTAATAGATAAAATTGTAGCAACCGTAAACGATATTCCGGTGACTTCGTATGAAGTCGCAAAGCTTGCGAAAAATCTTAAAATATCAGATAGTAAGGCTTTAGGGTTTATATTAGACCAAAAACTTATTCAAAGCGAAATAAAAAAAAGAGGTATTGAAGCGGACGATTTTGAAATTGAAAACGCTATGGAAAAAATAGCGAAACAAAACGGACTTAGTTTATTGGAATTTAAAAATATTCTAATGCAAAAAGCTCAATACGACAAGCTAAGAAAAAAAATAAAAGAGGATTTATTAAAAGAAAAACTTTTTAATCAAATAGTCCAAACAAAACTTAATATCTCGGAAGAAGAAATAAAAAATTATTATGACAATCATAAAAACGATTTTAAAACATTTAAAACAATTCAAATCACCAAATATAGCGCAAATAATAAAAAAATATTAAATGAAATCAAAAAAAACCCTCTTTCAAATACGAATGTCCAAACTTCGACGCAAAATTATACTTTCGATAAATTACCGATAGGATTAGTGTTTTTATTCAAACAAACCAAACAGGGCGAATTTACTCCTATTATAAACGACGCTCTCGGGTACAGTATGTATTATGTAGAAAAAAAAGAAGGAGAAACATATATTCCGTTTGGAAAGGTAAAAACCGCTATTGCCAATAAATTAGCCGCACAAAAAAGAGAAATGATACTTAAAGAATATTTTAATAAATTAAAAAACAGAGCATATATTAAATTCTATTAAAATTCTTTTAAATCGAATATTTCTTAGCATTTTTCAAACCGCACTCTCGGCAAGATTTTTATATCTTTATAATTCGTAAATATTTTTTTATTATACATCTCGATTGCGGCTCTTGCTATCATTGCCGCATTATCCGAAGTGTATTTCATTTCGGGATAAAAAAGTGCAAAATTAAATTTTTCGGCAAGTTTGTTTAATTCGTTCCTTAATGCCGAATTGGCACTCGCGCCTCCTACAACCGCAAAATTGACGGGATTATATTTTTTTATCGCTTTTTTGCACATAAACGTTAAATGCTCAATTGCTTTTGCTTGAAAAGAAGCTGCTATGTCGGCTTTAGTGTATTGATTGCTTTGAATAGCCAATCTAACGGCATTTTTTATTCCTGAATAGCTAAATGCGATACTTGGGTGATTTCTAAGCGGCAAGGGTAAAGAAAGTTTATTTTTATCACCCTTTTTAGCAAGTTTTTCTATAACGGGACCTCCCGGATATCCAAGAGAAAGCATTTTGGCTACCTTATCAAAACTCTCTCCGAAGCTGTCATCCATTGTGGTGGCAATTTCACAAACACTGTTTATTCCTTCGAAATTAAGTATTTTAGTATGACCGCCGCTTACAAGTAAAACCATCATAGGCTTAATCTCTTCTTTTTCTATAAATAGTGAATATATATGCCCTATCAGATGATTAACAGCGATTATCGGTAAATTTAAAGATATACTAAGAGCTTTCGCCATCATAACGCCTTCTTGTAAAGTAACGCTAAGCCCGGGAGCGTTCGTAACGGCTACGGCTTTTAATTTCGAAAAATATTTTTTGACTTCTTT
>CAYSKX010000084.1:0-4725 GCA_964431845.1 uncultured Nautiliales bacterium
AAATATTCGGTAAATTCAAAGCTTTAATTAAAATATCGGGCTTTATGTTTTTGTAATATCGTAAATGATACAAAAAATAACTTTCAATAGGATTTTTTTTATAAATTTTGCTTAAATGAAAAAACTCTTTTTTGTTAAATTCGATACTCAATAGTTTTCTTGCTACATCCAAAACAATAAAATAATAAAATCCGTAATAAAGATATCGGCTTTTAAACATTTTTTCGAATTCCATAAAAATCCGCTCACGCGAAAGTTCGTTTAAGTTTAGTTTTTTACATAAACGAACGGTGTTTTTGTCGATTTTGAATTTAAACCTTGCCGCAAACTGCATAGCTCTCAAAACACGCAAAGGATCCTCCGCAAACGTTTTATTATCTATATGACGTATCGTTAAATTGCGAATATCGTTTAAGCCTCCCCAAAAATCGAGAATTTCACCGGTATATATATTTTTCATTAACGCATTCATCGTAAAATCGCGTCTTTTTGAGGCTGTTTTTTCATCTTGAGTAATTTTTACCTCAAATCCTCTATGCCCTTTTGAAACTTTCGTTTCTATTCTTGGAAGAGAAATATCAAAATTTTTCCATTTATATACGAAAAAACTTTTTCCAACTCCCTTAGCCCCTAGCTTTTGCATTAATTTATCAAAATCGCTCGGATTAATATCATAAACTTCTATATCGAATTCTATCGACTCAATACCCAAAATTTCATCCCGAACACATCCGCCGACTAAATAAACTCTTTTAGAAAAAGGTGCAAAAAACTTTTTTAGAAAAGCTAATTCTCCATTCTCCATTCTCAATTTTTTGAAAGCTTTTCATCAATTTTTACAAGCAAATATTCCAAAAAATTAAGCGTTACGTCCAATTTTACGTCCAAATTTTCCGTATTGGGAGACTGTAAGCCTTCAAAAAGCACAAGCAATCTTTCTTTGATGTGTTTTAGAAATTCTTTATCATATTTTGTTGAACTTGAGGGTGATAATTCTTCCGCATTTATAGCGTTTTCTTCAATTTCTTGCAGCGTTTCGAGTATTGTGTTTTTCAAATCCATAACAGTCCTTAAACCTCACTTAGCCATTTTTCGAATTTATATCTGTTTAATTGATTTATTTCGTTAAATTCTTTTAATTTCAAAACATTCACACCTTCAAACATTTTTCTTTTTTTTAGTCTTTGTATCGCTTCGATAATTTCGTTATCTTCGCCTTCTTTTAACAATTCTTCGTATATCTCGAGGGCTTCTTGTTTAAAGCCCTGAGTTTCAAGTATTCTTGCGTATGTTTTTGTTTTAGTTAGCGGCATGGTCGGCTATCAAACTTCCCATTTCACTTGTCGTAACCACTTCTTTCGCATCAAAAGCCGAAAGGTCTTTTGTTCTGTAACCTTCTTTTAAAACGTTTTTTATTGCGTTTCTTATTTTTTCCGCCGCATTTGTTTCGTTTAAGAAATCAAGCATCATAGCGGCGCTTAAAATCGTCGCTATAGGATTTGCAATGCCTTGAGACGCAATATCCGGAGCGCTTCCGTGAATAGGCTCGAAAAGCCCCACTTTTCCACCGATACTCGCACTTGGAAGAAGTCCTATGCTTCCTACTATCATACTCGCCGCATCACTTAAAATATCTCCGAAAATATTTCCCGTTAATATAACGTCAAACTGCTTAGGATCTCTTACCAACTGCATTGCCGCATTATCGACATACATATGTTCAAGCTCTATATCCGGATATTCTTTTGCCACATCTTCTACCACTTCGCGCCACAATTCGCTTACTTCAAGCACATTGGCTTTATCTACGGACGTAACTTTTTTGTTTCTTTTACCCGCTTCTTCAAAAGCAACTTTTGCAATTCTTGCTATTTCATCTGCGCTATAAACCATAGTGTTATAGGCTTTGTTGTTGTCTTTGTATCTCGGCTCTCCAAAATAAATACCTCCGGTAAGTTCTCTAACAACCATTAAATTTACGCCTTTAATAACTTCCGGTTTAAGGCTTGAAGCATTGACAAGTTCGTCAAAAATCATAGCGGGTCTGATGTTTGCAAAAAGTCCTAACGATTTTCTTAGTTTCAAAAGTCCTGTTTCTGGTCTTTTTTCTTTCGGAAGATTTTCCCATTTAGGTCCGCCGATAGCTCCGAAAAGAACGGCGTCAGAATTTAACGAACCTTTAATCGTTTCGTCCGGACATGGATTATCGAATACGTCAATCGCCGCACCACCGAGAAGATATTCGTTATATTCCAAATTAAAATCTTCTTTGCTTGCAACGGCATCCAAAACTTTAATAGCTTCTTCGATAATCTCTGAACCGATACCGTCACCTTTGATTATGGCAATTTTATAGTTTTTCATGTGTTTCCTTTAATGTTTCTTTTGCAAAATTTATAAGTCCTCCGGTTGCGATAAGCTCTTGCATAAAATCCGGAATAGGAGTGAATTTATAATCTTTATCCGTATCGAAATTATGAATAATGCCTTTATCGAGATCTATTTTTATCAAATCCCCTTCGTTTATTTCGTCGCTTTCAAGCAGTTCGAAAATAGGAAGCCCCATATTGAAGCTGTTTCTGTAAAAAATACGAGCAAAACTTTTAGCAAGTATAGCGGCAACTCCCGCCGCTTTAAGCGCAATAGGCGCATGTTCGCGGCTGCTTCCGCTTCCAAAATTATATCCCGCCACTATAATATCTCCCGGTCTTACCTTAGAAGCAAATGAAGGATCAGCATCTTCCATTACATGTTTAGCAAGTTCGTGAGGGTCGGAAGTATTTAAATATCGCGCCGGAATAATCAAATCCGTATCGATATTATCCCCGAATTTCCATACTTTGCCTGTAATTACATTCATAAAATTCCTTTTTTTTACTGAATTTTATCAAAAATGTAAATAAAAAGGAAATTTTGTAATTTGTATCTTCTGAAAAAAATATATTTTTTCAAACGACTACGCTTATATTTTTTGAAATTTCTAAACTTTTTTAACATTTTAATCTTTATTTAGTAAATACCATTTTTATAAATTTCAATTAATACCAAAAAACAAAACAAATCTGACATTTTCACTATTTGTAAGTTTTGGTGAAAGTGGTGAAAATGTGAAAGTGGTGAAAGTGTGAAAGTGGTGAAAGTGTGAAAATGGTAAGAAGTTTTTTTGGTAATGGTATAAGTATAAAACAACTCTAACTCTAAAAGTAATAGTAAGGAGTGATTTTTATTTTTTCTTTGTTATAATTACAAAAAAAGCTATAAGGCTATAAAATTAAGGTTTAGAAGCTTCTAAAGAATCTGAAGTGTAATCTAATCTTGCTATTTGAAAAGTAGCGAGTGAGAAGTGAAAAATCAATGGAAAATGTTACAATGAAAAATTTCCATTTTTAGTTTTCCGTAATACCTAAATTCTAAAATATCAAAATAAAGGAGCAAAAATGTCAATCGTAAAAAAATATGAAGAATTGGAAAAATTAATCAACAAAAATGAAGAAGATAAAATAAATGAAGTGTTTAGAGATATTTTGGAAAATGCTTTTGATTTAATTAATAAAAAAATCGAAAACAAAAAAACACTTGACGTTAATAATGCCGAAGAAGCAGCGGCTATTCGTGCGATGTTTGAATATATGCTTGAACTTTGGGATGAAAAAGCGATAGATGAAGCTAAATCAGTAGGATATGATATGGTATATCTTACGGATGATGAAAAATTAAAAGAGATGTTTAGTATGTTTGTAATAGGAATGTTGGCTGGACTTAGTTTGGATGAATTTTTTGAAACATACGTTTTAACGCATAAAATTTATAAAAATATGTTTTTTACGGAATTTGACGATAAAATTGATGATTTGGTCGTCAAATACAAAGAGAAATTCAAAGAGGAGTTTAGCGCTTGAAAATACATTTTGTTGGTATAGGAGGAATAGGGCTTAGCGGACTTGCAAGATATATGCAAAAATGTGGGCATAAAATAAGCGGTAGCGATATTGTAGATACAAAGCTAACAAATTTGTTACGAATGGAAGGTATTGAAGTTAATATTCCACACGATTCTAATAATGTAAAAGATCAGGATATATTGGTTTATACCGCCGTTGCGAAACCGGATAATCCGGAAATTATTGAAGCAAAAAAAAGAGGTATTAAAGTGTTAAGTCGTAGGGAATTTTTGCCTTATGTCGTCCGTGATAAAAAAGTTTTATCCGTTTGTGGTGCTCATGGTAAAAGCACGACGTCTGCGATTCTTGCTTCTATACTCTCCGATACGGATGTTATTATAGGAGCCGAAAGCAAAGAATTTAACAGCAATATGAGATATAAAAACAGCGAATATCTTGTTTTCGAAGCGGATGAGAGTGATGGTAGTTTTATAGACTCCAATCCTTATATAGCCATTGTTACGAATACTGAGCCAGAGCATATGGAATATTATAATCATAATTTAAAACTTTTTTATTCTCATTATGAAAAATTTTTAAATAATGCTCCGATTAGAGTGGTCAATGCGGATGACGAATTTATTAAAAAACTTGATTTACCTATGAAAAAAGTTTCTCTTAAAGACGTATCGAATATCAGATACGAAATAATCGACAATAAACCCAAAACGGTTTTTGAATATAAAGGAAGCAAATTTGAAGTTTACGGTTTTGGAGAATATTTGGTGCTTGATGCGATATTGGCTATTGAAACGGCAAAAGAGTTTATTTCGATGAAGGATAT
>CAYSKX010000085.1:0-4695 GCA_964431845.1 uncultured Nautiliales bacterium
GTTTTGGTGAAAGTGGTGAAAGTGGTGAAAGTGTGAAAATTGTAAGAAGTTTTTTGGTGATGGTATTATATTGAAATATTCTTAATATTTGCTTAAATTTAATAATCGGTATTAATTGAATTGTAAATATCGACGAATCAAAATTTGATGAATTTAAAAATGTATTATATCAAAAAACAAAACAAATCTAACATTTTCACCATTTGTAAGTTTTGGTGAAAGTGGTGAAAATGTGAAAGTGGTGAAAATGTGAAAATGTGAAAGTGATGAAAATGGTGAAAATGTGAAAATGTGAAAGTGTGAAAATTGTAAGAAGTTTTTTTGGTAATGGTATTAGCTTTATTTAAAGCGAAAGTCGCCGATTATCCCGATGAGATAATCGTAAGCAATATCGAGAAAGTGAGGTAAAGAATTGAGGAGGCTGAAAATGATGAATTTATTTCAATAGAAGAATAGAATCGAATTTTTGATAAGTTATACAAAAGATATTCATTGTGAAAATTCCAAAAAAAGAAAGTTTATTCAATATTTTTCACAAATATTTGAATGCATAGCAAAAGGTAAATTCTTAGCGACGAAACATTTTAAAGAAACTTTATATGATAAATTTAAAAACCTTAAAACATTTCCGAAATGTATAGAAAGTCAATTTATTTCGAAGATGAAAACTATAGATTTAATTTATCAAGGATATACGATAATATATAAGATAGAAAAAGACAAAAATTATACTTGATATTTTCAAATGAAGCGAAAAATATAGAAAATCAATGCTTTATTTATGTTATAATTAAATAAAAAAGATTGCAAAGGAAATATATGCCGACAAAGTTGCTCAAAAAAAACGACGTGCGTATTATTATGCCTAAGCTTTATCAGGTGATACTTTTGAATGATGATTATACTACCGTTGAATTTGTAATAGAGATATTAAAAACCGTTTTTAAAAAAAGCGAAGAAGATGCCGTAGCTATTACGTTTAAGGTGGATAGAGAAGGTAAAGCGATTGTCGGAATTTATCCTTACGAAATAGCGCTTATGAAAGTGGAAAAAACGAAAAGTTTAGCAAAAGATGCGGGGTTTCCGTTAAGAGTTGTGATGGAGGAGGTATAGATGCAAATTACACAAAATTTAAGAAATATATTTAATGAAATAATAAACGAAGCAAAAAGAAGGCAAAACGAATATATAACGATTGATCATGCGTTTTATGTTTTGTTAAGTGATAGAAATATAAGATTTTTGCTTGAAGATGTAGGGATTGATGTAGATTATATGAGAAGAGGGCTTGATTATTATCTTGATAGATATATCGAAAAAGTTCCGCTTATTTCTTCACCGTTAGAGACTCTTTCGTTTCATAAAGCAACGGAAAGGATGGTGAATCACATTCGCGGAATACGCAAAAATACGGCTGATGAAATTGATTTTTTCGTAGCGCTGCTTGAGGATGAGACAAGCTATACACACCAACTTCTTAAAGAATTAGGTATAGAAAAAATTGAAATTGTGGAATATATAACCGAAACGAAAGAGATTAAAAAACAAAAAAAATCCTCTCCTATTAAAGAATGGACGACGGAACTGACTTCTATTGCCGAAGAATTAGACGACGTAATAGGAAGAGACGAAGAGATAGACAGAATTATGCAAATTTTATCAAGACGTAAAAAAAACAATCCCGTCCTAGTAGGAGAGCCGGGGGTCGGAAAAACGGCGATAGTAGAAGGACTTGCGAAAAAAATAGCGCTTAAGTGTGTGCCGAATACATTGCAAAATAAAAAAATTTATTCGCTTGATCTCGGAGCGCTTGTAGCCGGGACGAAATATAGAGGCGAATTTGAAAAAAGGATGAAAACGATACTTGATGAGCTCAAACAACAAAAAGAGCCGATTTTGTTTATCGATGAAATACACATGATACTTGGAGCCGGTGCGGCGGGAAGCAGTAGTATGGATGTAGCAAATCTCTTAAAACCGGCACTTGCAAAAGGCAATATAAGATGTATAGGTGCTACCACTTATGAAGAGTATAAAAAACATTTCGAAAAAGATAGAGCACTTCATAGAAGATTTCAAAAAATAGACGTAAAAGAACCGAGTGAAGAAGATACTGTTCGTATTTTAAAAGGGTTAAAAAGTAAATATGAAGAGTTTCATAATGTCAGATATTCAGAAGAAGCGTTAAAATCGGCGGTAACTCTTGCTAAAAAATATTTAAGAGAAAAGTTTTTACCCGATAGCGCTATAGATTTAATCGACGAAGCGGGAGCTAAGTTTAAATTAAGAGGCAAAAAGCTTATAACCAAAAGCGATATTGAAGGAATTGTCGCAAAAATAGCTAATATTCCAAAACAAAGTGCTTCAAATAACGAAATAGAAAAACTCAAAAACCTTGAAAATAATCTAAAATCCAAAGTATTCGGACAAGATGAAGCGATAAAGGAACTCACGAAAGTGATAAAAAGAAAAAAAGCGGGATTAACGCGCGAAGATAAACCGATAGGAAGTTTTCTTTTCGTAGGTCCTACGGGAGTCGGTAAAACGGAAATAGCAAAACAGCTTGCAAATATTCTCGGTATAAATTTTATACGATTCGATATGAGCGAATATCAAGAAAAACATTCGGTTGCAAAACTAATAGGCTCTCCTCCCGGGTATGTCGGATATGAAAAAGGAGGATTGCTCACCGAAGCTATAAGAAAACAGCCTTATAGTGTTTTGCTTTTAGACGAAATAGAAAAAGCACATCCCGATATCGTTCAGATTTTACTTCAGGTTATGGATAACGCCTCGCTTACGGACAATGACGGAAGAGTTGCGGATTTTAGAAATACGGTGCTTATAATGACAAGTAACCTTGGAGTTGGAGAAGGTAACAATCCGGGATTTTTGCAAGAATTTGCGGAATTTAAAGAAGAAGCGATAGACAGATTTTTTGCACCGGAATTTTTAAACAGACTCGATAGTATAGTGAGATTTAAACCGTTACGTGAAGAGCATATTTTGATGGTGGCGGATAAATTTATAGGTGAATTGCAAGAAAAATTAAAAGCTAAGAAAATAATCCTTTCTCTTACGAAAAGAGCAAAAGCCGCACTTGTCAAAAAAGGATATTCGGCGAAACTCGGAGCTAGGCCTTTATCGAGAGTTATAGAAGAAAATATCGTCGAGCCTTTAAGTGATGAGATTTTGTTTTCGAATTTGAAAGATACGCAAGTAAAAGTCGATTATGTTCGCGATAAATTTCATCTAAAAGTCGATAAATGATAAAGGTAAATGAAAACCCTCCTCTTTATTTTCTTGACGATTTTGAATTTCCGAATCCTTATGAGCCTTTTGAAGACGGGTTTGTAGGTGCAAGTTATGATTTGTATCCGGAAAGATTGCTTGAAGGATATATGAGAGGATTTTTTCCATGGTATCAAGATAACGACGGAATGTATCATTGGTTTGTTTTAAACGAAAGAATGCTTTTGAAAACAGATGAGGTAAAAACTACCAAAAAACTTTTAAGAAAACTAAGAAGTAAAAAATGGGATTTTTTGATAAATACGAGATTTGATGATGTGATAAAATATTGTGCCGAATCTAAAAGAAAACATGAAAGCGGCACTTGGATTAACAGAGGGTTTATAAAATCGTATAGTGAATTGCATAAATTAGGATTTGCACTTTCGGTTGAGAGTTATTACGAAGGAGAGCTTGTAGGTGGATTTTACGGCGTTGCGATAAATAAATATTTTAGCGGTGAAAGTATGTTTTATCTAAAATCGGATGCAAGTAAATTAGCACTTATATATTTTTGCGATATATTAAAACAAAACGAAATTGAATTTATCGACTGTCAAGTTCCAAGTGCTCATCTTGCATCTATGGGAGGCAAAGTATATAAAAAAGAAGAGTTTATTCCTATGATTTGGGAAGCGAGCGGGTATCGAAAGTGAAAAATGGAGAATGGAGAATTGAGAATTGAGAATTGAAAATGGAAAACTTTGGAAACTCGAACTTGTTCGAGTCTTTGGATGTGTTGCGAATAAGTTTCTAATTTCAGTTAAAGAGTGAGAAAGGGTGAGAGGAAGTGAAAAGTGAAAAGTGGCGGGGTGAAAAATGGAGGATTTAGGATTGAGGGTTTAGAAAAAATATAAATATAAAAAACATCTAAAATCTCAAACCTAAAACCTAAATCCTAAAAAAAAACGGAGCGAAAAAAATGTTGAAATTTCATAGTTATTTCGAATATGAGAATACAAATCTTGAAAATTTTGCATATGATAGATTGGTAAATGAAAAAGAAGATAAAGAAATAGGGTATTATCATCTTCCTAAAAATTCTTTAGAATTGTTAAACGAACTCTCCGATATAAATATACAATTTGAAACGATTGCAGTTATCGGAATAGGAGGGTCGTCTCTTGGGACAAAAGCTGTTTATAGGTTGTTAAAATCTAATTATAAAAGTGTCAAAAAAATAATTTTTTTGGAAAACACCGATCCTATAGAGCTTAAAAACTATTTTTCGAAAATAGACAAAGAAAAAACTATTTTTTTGGTAATATCAAAATCCGGAACGACGATAGAAACGATATCGATTTTTAAAGCTGTCCAAGAGTATTTCGATATCGATTTAAGAGACGATAAATTTATAATTATTACGGATGCGAACTCTCCTCTTGAGAGGTTTGCTTTAAAATA
>CAYSKX010000086.1:0-4692 GCA_964431845.1 uncultured Nautiliales bacterium
TGAAGGAATTTGGAATGATAATGCAAACTGGGGAGATGAACTCAATATCGGGCATAGACCAAGAACTAAAGGAGGATATTTCCCAGTGCCTCCTGTAGATTCAATGATGGATTTAAGGGCCGAAATGGTAAAAGTTTTAAAAGAAGTCGGACTTCAAACGTTCGTAGTTCATCATGAAGTCGCTCAAGCACAAGGCGAAATTGGTGTAAAATTCGGAACACTTATAGAAGCGGCAGATAACGTTCAAAAACTCAAATATGTAGTTAAAATGGTAGCTCACTTAAACGGTAAAACCGCTACATTTATGCCAAAACCTTTATACGGTGATAACGGTAACGGAATGCATACTCATATTTCTTTATGGAAAGATGGAGAAAACTTATTCTATGGTGATAAATATGCAAATTTGAGCGAATTAGGGCTTAATTTTATAGGAGGCGTGCTAAAGCATGCGCAAGCTATTGCGGCATTTACAAACGCATCAACAAATTCATATAAAAGATTAATCCCAGGATTTGAAGCTCCTTCAATTCTTACCTATTCGGCTAAAAATAGAAGTGCAAGCTGTAGAATTCCATGGGGTGCTGGCAAAAAATCCGTTAGAGCCGAATTTAGATTTCCGGATAGTTCGTCTTGTCCGTATTTAGCATTTACGGCATTATTAATGGCAGGACTTAATGGAATACAAAATAAAATTGATCCCGGTCAACCTATGGAAATTGATTTATTTGAATTAAGCTTAGATGAAATAAGAGAAAAAGGTATCAAACAAATGCCTCATACTTTAAGAGAAGCCGTCGAATCAATGTTAAGAGATAAAGATATTTTCAAACAAGGTAATGTAATGAGTGAAGAGTTTATTCAAACATATCAACATTACAAATTCGAAACTGAAATTTGGCCATGGGAAGGAAGACCGCATCCATATGAATTTGTAACTACATATTCTTGCTAATAAATTTATGCAACTTTCCCGAAAGGGATTGTTGTGCAACTTTCACATAAACCTATCATAAGCGATTGTGTCATCTGAAAAAATATTATTTTTTCAAACGACAATACTTAGAAGAATTGGAATTTCTTTGAAATTTTGATTATTACGTTGCGTTATTTTTTTAAAAGATTTAATTTGTTTTTTGATATAATTTTACACTAAAAAACAAAACAAATCTGACATTTTCACCATTTTCACTGTTTTTACTATTTGTAAGTTTTGGTGAAAGTGGTGAAAGTGGTGAAAATGTGAAAATGGTGAAAGTGTGAAAATTGTAAGGAGTTTTTTGGTAATGGTATTATATGAATTTTTCAAAAGTTTTATGAAGGCTAAGTATGAAGATATTAATTGTGGAAGATAGTGATTTATATAAAAAACTTCTTGAGCAAAATATTTCTAAATATCTTGTGTTTGCGAAATGCGAAAGTGTAACTACTTTTGAAGAATTGAAACAAATAGAAGATTTAAATGAATATGATATTTTTTTATGTGATTATGTATTACCGGATAGTTTAAACGGAGAGCATATAAGATATATATTAAATATTTCTTCAAATATTATCGTAATGACACAATTCGAAAAAGAATTTTTTGAATCGGATATTAGTAAAAAGATAATAGATTTTATAGGTAAAGATGATTATCATACTATCGATTATTTAATCAGATTTATAAAATATTTACGTAGAAATGAGTGTATTAACGTATTAATAGCGGATGATTCGCAAATAATAAGAAAACTTGAAAGAAAGATTTTAGAAGGGATAAAATTAAACGTTTTCGAAGCGGCAAACGGAAAGGAAGCTCTTGAAATTGTAGAAAATAATAATATCGATTTGGTTTTGAGTGATTTGAATATGCCTGTAATGGATGGAGAAGAGTTTTTAAAACAATTAAGACAAAAATATAAAATGAGCGAATTGCCCGTTATTATTATATCTTCCGAAAAACAAAGTTATAAATTTTTAAAAACATTGAAATTGGGAGCAAATGATTATTTAAGCAAGCCTTTTTTAAAAGAAGAATTGATTTTAAGAGTTAATAATTTACTTGAAATATATGATAATATGCGTTCTATCAAAATACAATTAAAAATTGACCCTTTAACTAATGCATATAATAGAAGATTTTTAGAAAATGCTTTGGAAAATATATTTAATAAATGCAATATTAAATCGATAGCGATGTTGGATTTGGATCATTTTAAAAAAATAAACGATTCTTACGGACATCAAATGGGTGATAAAATACTCAAACATTTTGTAAATACTATCAAAAAATCAATTAGAAAATCGGATATCATAATAAGATACGGAGGAGAAGAATTTATAATATATATGCCCGATACTACGAAAGAAGAAGCCAAATTTGTTTTATATAAAATTAAAAAAAATCTAACTCCTTGCAATAAAATAAAATACACTTTTTCCGCCGGTATTGCGGATGAGGGAGAAACGTTAGCGGAAATGGTTAAAACTGCAGATGAAAGATTATATAAAGCAAAAGAAGAAGGAAGAAATAAAATTATCTTTTATTAGGAATATATATTTTTTTGATTAACTCTTCGTATTCGTTTTCTAAATTACTATCAATTGTAATACCGCCACCGCTTTTATAAATGTAAAATGATTTAGATTTTTCTATATATCGTATTATAACGGCACTGTCAAGGAATGTTTTTTCATCGGTAATACCGAATATTCCGGTATAAAATCCTCTATTGTAATTTTCCGCTTTTTTTATAATTTCAACCGTTTTTTTCTTCGGGGTTCCACTAATCGAGCCTGCGGGAAGGAGTTGTTTTAACAATTCAAGCCAATTATATTGCCAATTATTTGGAAGAGTCGCTTCTATTTCACTGCTAACTTGCAACAATTCCCTTCCTCCCGCTTTTATTTTATCTACAAAACGAAATTTATTCACCCTGACGTTTTTACCTACAATACCGAGATCGTTTCTAAGTAAATCCACAACCATAGTGTGTTCCGCCGTTTCTTTCGTATCGCAAAGAATTTTTTCTTTTGCGCACGGCACGGAAGCATCGATTGTGCCTTTCATAGGGTAAGTAAAAATTTTATTGTTTTGAATACGCACAAATCTTTCTGGTGAAAAACAGACGAATTTATTTTTAAAATATAATTTAAAAGAAGCCTTAGCTGATTTGAAAATATCTAATAGCGAACAATCAACGGTAATTTTTGCGGGATGAGTTAAATTTAAAAGATAAGTGTTTCCTTTTTTTATCTCTTCAATAACATACTCAAACGAACGTTTATAATATTCGAATGAAATCGGCTCTTTTTTTAATATCTTGCATGTTTTTTCTGCGCAAAAATTATGATTTGAAAAATAAGGAAAAGAAAAATAAACGTTTTGTAGGTTTTTTACATCTTCAATATATGTGTTACCTTCGAAATCTATCAAAAAAAACTTCATTTGTAATGATTTGTTATCGCTATTATTTCAATCGTATTATTTATATATATGAAAACGGCTCTATATTTTTTATCTATCCTAAAAGAATAGATTTTATTATGTTTAGGTTCTAAAATTTCAGTATTTAAAGAATGATGAAAAGGATTTGTTTCAAATAATTGTTTAGCTTTTTGATACTTTTTTTCTAAATTATGCTTTTTTAGATATTCTTTTATATCATTTCTTAATTCTTTAATTTTCATACACACTGGCTTTTTTTAATCCGTTTATAACATCATTTATAAACTCATTGCTATAACCGTTTTTTTGTAAATCCGAAGATATTTCGTTTATTTTTTTCTTTTCAAACGTTTGAAAATAGTTTTTTGAAAGTAAAATTTTTAATTCTTCTAATTCATTTAATGATAAAGTATCGAAAAAAGGTTTTAATTGTTCGATTTTAGGACTCATTCTTATCCTTTTTATTTATTGTTAAAGTTTTAAATAAATTTCTTAAATTATTGTATCATTTTCTAATAAATATTTCAATATTGCCATTCTAACCGCTACTCCGTTTCGAACCTGCTCAAGGACTAGACATCTTTCATCTTCTAAAATTTCGTCGTCTAAGTCAATATTTCTATGCACGGGACCCGGATGCATTATATAAATATTTTTATCACCTATTAGTTTTTTGGTTAGTTTAAAGTTTTGCGCATAATCTTGAAGGGATGAGAAAGTTGGATTTTTATGCCTTTCGGTTTGAGTGCGAAGGCTTATTACGGCATCGGCGAAATTAACGGCTTCTTTTATATTATGAGAAGTTGCGTAGTGGGTTTTCGGTAAAAATTGAGGAGGTCCTACTAGTAAAACTTTCGCACCGAATCTTGTAAATAATTCGATATCCGAATTTGCTACACGAGAATTTCTTATATCTCCTACGATCGCGATTTTTTTATCTTTAATATCTCCCCATTTTTGCATAAGTGTAAATAAATCCAAAAGCCCCTGGGTGGGATGTTGGTGAGCTCCATCTCCTGCGTTTATAATTGAGCATTTGACGTATTTTGACAAAATCTTGGGCACTCCCGCGCGGTTATGACGCACAACTATGGCATCGGGTCCCATTGCATCAAGATTTGCGGCCGTATCAAAAAGTGTTTCGCCCTTAGCGGTAGAGCTTCTTGCCACATCCAAATTCACAACGTCCGCTGAGAGTCTTTTTGCCGCAATTTCGAAACTACTTCTGGTTCTTGTGGAATTTTCGAAAAAGATGTTAATAA
>CAYSKX010000087.1:0-4682 GCA_964431845.1 uncultured Nautiliales bacterium
TTAAAAAATTGATGTTTTTCTTTAAAACTCCCTAAAATACTTACTTTATTGTTTTTGTAAGTGGATTTTAAAGGAATTTTTTCAAAGTTGGGAAAATTTCCTATTTTCAAGTATTTTAACAAACTCCAAATAATGAGTGACGAATTTCCTTTTGCCTTCATATGTTAAACAAATCCCGTCTTTGAAATCATTATCCTCTAATATGTTATTTTTTAATATCTTTACGACAAAAGCACTGAATAAACCCTACAACCTTCCATAACATCACTGACAAACGCCATATGAGCGCCTCTTTTTTGATGTAAAATCCTATATAAGGATCAAACCCCTCATCCAAAACAACCGTATGCAAAAATGCATAATAAAGAGAATAAGCAAAACTCAAAAGCGAATTGACTTTATCTTTAACGGATCTGAATTTTCTACCCTCAAATTCAATCCCTATTGTTGCAAGTTCGTTTTTTATTTTTTCAAACAAAAATTTACTACTACTCCCCTCCACTCCCAAAATTTCATTCAAACTTTCTGCTTTGTGAAGTTTTTCTTTATATCTGTTAAGAGAGCGTTTGGTGTATGTTTGGATAGTTTGTATTTTGCGCTCTATTATAAATTTGGCAATATCGAGATTGTTTATATGTTTATATTGAAGAAGTCTGTTTTTGTAATTGCTTTTTAGTTTCACATTATGAATAATTCCTCTAAATTCTCCTTTCGATGAAAAAAGATAAACGGGCTTTGAATATTCAAGAAGCAAATTTCTCGCACTGTTGCTAAGTTCACTATTTTCGAAAATATATACGCTTCTAATTTTAGTCGCATAAAATTTTTAATATAATTTAAACAAAGTTTTTATAAGTTCCGAAAAAAGGAACTATTAAAACATCATGACCCGATAAGGGGATTGCGACTTTAAGTAGCAGTTTTCGCCACTTTTACAACTTTTTTTATAAACATGACAATTGACCCAGCAAGGGGGCTTTTTTTGAATTGAGAATTAAAAATATAACAATAACTTTTCACTTTTCATTGTAATGTATAAAATTCAAAAAAAACCGCTTTCATCTAAAACCTTAATCCTAAATCCTCCATTTTTAATTTTTAATTTTTAACTTTTCACTTCTTTTCATCCCCAAAACAATAACCGATTACTTTTGTAAATTCGCTATTTTGTAATATAATACGAATCATATTTCGTAATAAAGGCGCATTTTGAGAAATACAATTATTTTACATAATAAACACTGGAAAAACAAATATACAAATCTTTACAACAGAGAAGTTTTAGAAAAGTTGCTTAAATTTTTGTCCGTTAGACAAATTATAGCATTAAGCGGTATCAGAAGAAGTGGAAAAACCACCGTTTTTAAATTACTAATAAATCATCTCATAGATTCGGGAGTTGATAGCAAAGAAATACTTTATATCAACTTAGACGATCCGTTTTTTAGCGATATTTGCAAAAACTCTAAAAACTTATATCAACTTTTAGAACAGAGCAAAGTAATAACCGGCAAAAGCGTAAAATACCTTTTCTTAGACGAAGTCCAAAACGTAAACGAATGGGAAAAATTCGTAAAAGCTATCTATGATAACGACACAGTTAAAAAAATTTTCGTAACCGGAAGCAATTCGTCTCTTTTAAACGGAGAATTTGCGAGTTTGTTAAGCGGTAGGTATATCGATACTACGATATATCCTTTGAGTTTTAAAGAAGTTATGAGGTTTTACGGTATTAACAGTTATTTTGAACTATTGGATAACAAAGCAAAAGTTTTGAATATTTTGGATAATTTGCTTGAATACGGAAGTTTTTTTGAGGTATTAAACACCGAAATTAAAAGAGAAATTATTTTAAGTTATTACGATACTGTTATTTTCAAAGATTGCATAGGAAACCGCAAAATCAAAAATCCTAAAACTTTTAAAGAAATTGCGCATTTTATAATATCAAACAGCACAAATATCTATTCATATAATTCCGTTGCCAAAGCGCTTAATTCAAACGAACATACCGTAAAAAATTTTATTTCCTATCTTGAAGAGGCTTATTTGTTAAAAGAAATAAAAAATTTTAGTTTTTCTTTGAAAAAACAGATAAAATCAAACAAAAAAACATACATTATAGATAATTCATTTTTGGCTCAAACATCTTTTAGATTTAGTAAAAATCACGGGAAACTTTTAGAAAATCTCGTATTTACCGAACTTATCAAAAAAGATTATGAAGTATATTTTTATAATGAAAATTTTGAGTGTGATTTTATAGCAAAAAAAGACAATAAACTTATCGCTATTCAAGTATGCTACGAATTGGATAATTTCAACCGACAAAGAAAACTATCGGCACTTAAAAAACTACCGTTTAATACCAACGATAAATTTGTGCTGACATATAATCAAAACGAAGAAATAGAAGGAATTAAAGTAATAAGTTTTTGGGAATATTTTTTTGAATTATAAATTATTGTTGAAATTCCGTATCATTCATTAATTTAACCTTTTACCATTCTCAATTCTCCATTCTCAATTCACCAAAACCCTTTCCCATTCGAAACTAATTATATTTTTCTCTTCTTCACTAAATACGATTCCGATTAAATATATTTCATTAGATTCGTTTGTGTATTTTTTGTGATATCCTTTTTGTTTTAGTTGAGATAAGGCGTTATTAAGCTGAGAAAAAACATCCTCTAACTTTTCATTTCTAAAATTTTCCATTCTGGCTGATTGAGTAGGTTGTTTATTCTCAATTCTCAATTCTCCATTCTTAATTTTACTTTCCACTTTAAACTCTATCACATACACTTTATCTTTAAATTTTATCGTCAAATCTATTCTACCCGTATTCGTCACATCCTCCGCAATTATTTCCAATCCCACACTAGCCAAATACGCATATACTACACTTGCATAATATCCTTCATACGAAGCAATGGAGTTTTTGACGTAATTATTATACGGAATGCTTGCAAATAGCGAAATTAGCGTGTTTTTAAATTCTTCCAAATCGGTTTGTTTTAAGGCGTTATATAAACTTTTTCTTTTTTGGTTGTCCGTTTTATTTGTTAGATATTCTATAAACAGTTTGTTTAAACTTATTTGAACTTCTTTATTCGGAGTGCCTAATTGATATTCCGTTTCAAATTCATCTTCGATTACTTTTTTTATTGTTAAATATCCGCTTTGATACAATAACACCTCAAGTTTCAAGCTATCCACTTCGAATGTATTCATTAAATCTTCTGCAATTTTTAAGTTTTCTAAATTCGGAATAAAATAGTTTTTTTTCTTTAAAAGTGTTATTACATGATAACTATTTCCGCTCTCCCACCAATAGTTTTTATACACTCCACTATCAAACAATCTTAAAACGTCAAACGGATTGTAAATTTTATCTTTTAAAAAATAATAACCGTTATACCACTCTCTTACTTTTTCCAAATCGAAGTTTTTAGAATATTCTATAAATTCATTTTCCAAATTCGTATGAGTATATCCGCAAATATTTCCGTATTTGGGCATAAGAGATATGTCCACCAAATTGTTTAACCCGCTAAAAATAGAAGCTCTGCTAAATTTACTAATTCCCGTTAAAAACGCAAATTTCACATACGCATCGTTTTCTTTTAATTGAACATACATACTCCTTAGAAAATCTCTGTTTTCTATCGCTCTTTTTTCATCGTCAAGGTTATCTAAGATAGGTTTGTCGTATTCGTCTATTAATATTACTACTTTTTGATTGTATTTTTCGTAAGCGTTTATCATTAATTCTCTAAAGCACATATCGGGCTCTGTGTTTTCGCAAGATATTTTTAGATTTCTTTGATTTTCTTTTAATATTTGCATTGCTACGTTTTTTGTAGATTCTAAAGTTTTAAAATTACCGCCCCAACTGATTTTTATTACGGGGTATTTGATAAATTCCCATTTGTCATAGATATATAAATTTTCAAATAATTCTTTTTTCGCTTCAAACAAACATTTCAAGGTATCGAGAAACAAACTTTTTCCAAATCTCCTCGGACGAGATAAAAAGGCATATTTGTAAGAATTTATAAGCTCATACATCTCTTTCGTTTTATCGATATAAATATAATTTTCCTCTCTTATTTGCTTGAATGTCTGAATACCTATAGGGAGTTTCATGTAACGCCTTTTTTAGTTTTATAAATTATATTTACTGTTAAAATTTTTTTTATAATATTATTTTTTTTGTAATTTTTACCGATAAATAAGGAAAAAGAGAGAAATAAAATTACTCCCACTAACGATAAAAAGTTAATCTTTTTTAGTTTGTCCAATTTGTTCATTTATATTTTCCTTTGCCACTCTATCAAGAATGCCGTTGATAAAGCTTTTTGCCTTATCTTCGGAAAAATTTTTCGCCATTTTTATAGCTTCGTCTATTACGATTTGATACGGCGTATCCGTATTTAATAATTCGTAAATTCCTATTCTTAATATCTGTTTATCAACTTTGTCTAGTCTTTCAAAATCCCAATCGATTAAATGTTCTTTTATAATTGTATCAATTTTGTCTAAATTTTGTAATATTCCCGTTAAAATTTTTTTTGCAAATTCCGCTTTTTTGCCTTTTATTTTTTTATCTTTGAGTATTTCGTCAAATTGTTCTATTGCTTGATCGTTTCCCATTTCTTTTGCATAAAGAGTTTGAATGA
>CAYSKX010000088.1:0-4675 GCA_964431845.1 uncultured Nautiliales bacterium
CCTTCACCTTATTTGTATTTTCTCGATATTGACGATTTTGCAATAATCGGAAGTTCGCCGGAAGTAATGGTTCGACTTAACGAAGGGACTATACTTTTAAGACCTATTGCCGGCACAAGAAAAAGAGGTGGAACTTTAAAAAAAGATCTCGAACTTGAAGTGGATATGTTAAATGATCCCAAAGAAGTAGCTGAACATATTATGCTTGTGGATCTTGGTAGAAACGATATAGGAAGAGTTGCAAAAGCCGGAAGTGTTGAAGTGGAAGAACTTATGAGGGTAGAGAGATATTCTCATGTTATGCATCTTGTGAGTGACGTAGTTGGTGAAATAGATGATAAATTCGATATGTTCGATTTGTTTAAGGCTACTTTTACGGCAGGAACTATGACCGGAGCTCCTAAGATAAAAGCTATGGAATTAATAGCGAAATATGAAGGTATCAAGAGAGGTTATTATGCAGGAAGTGTGGGATATTTCGGATTTGATGGTAATATGGATACCGCTATAACGATAAGAACGGCACTTGTAAAAAATGATGAAATTATTTTTCAAGCCGGTGCCGGTATAGTGGCGGATAGCAAACCCGAACTCGAATATAAAGAAGTTAATAATAAACTTGGAGCATTGATAGCAACTCTTGAAGAATTATAAATGTTATTTTATAAAGGAAATAAATGGGGGTTATTAAAAGCTTTATAGGTTCGAAAGTGTATTATAGACCTCAAGGTTTTTTGGATAAAACCAATGCGTTTTCTATGATTACTTCAAATGACATCAAAAATTTTGAAAAGAAAAAAATAAAGTATGTTAGTATTGACTTTTCAAAAATAATAAGCGTTAATGTTAATGCTATAAAATTTTTAAATGATATGTCTGAAATTCTTTATAAAAAAGATATAGAGTGTTGTTTTTTTAATATGAGTGAAAATATATATAATTTGTTGCTTAAGTTTGATAATAGATTTTTTAATATTTACGAATCGGAAGAAGTTGAAAAACTTTTTACGAGCGATGAAACTATTCAAAAAGATGTTTATTTGTATAATATGAAAAATGATGAAAATAAAGATTTAATAATTTATAATTTAGTAAAAAGGGGATATTCTCCGATTATTATTAATGATGAAAATGAAATTCAAGATAAAGATAATTCTATTATTATCAAGCGAAGTATTATTTTGAAATTTTCAGATAAAGTAAGCGCTATAGTAAAAAATAATATAGTGTATTTTTATTTTGACGGTTTTTTGGACGCAAATTTAGAGCAAAAATTTGATATTTCCTATTTCAAAAGAAGCTTAAGTATAGGATTTAGAATATTTGTATTTGATATGACTAATGTAAAAGGTTTAAATATACATGCAATTAGTTTTCTTTCTAAACTTGGAGTTGAAAGTGCAGAATATGGTGCTTTGACATCTATTGTAGGATTGAATGTTAAAAATATACAATCTAAAATGCTAACGGATCTTGAAGATGTCGGATTTTTGTTTTTTGAAGACGAGGATAAATTTATAAATTCGGAAATACTTCAAGAAGCAAAAAAACAAATGAATATTATATGCAAAAAACAGAAAAAGATAACAAAAGATTTGGTTAATCTTCTTCCGTATTTTATAAATTCTACAATAGATACAATTGAGTTAATGACGGGAATTGTATCTAAAAAAGAAAAACCTGAATTTACAAAAATAGAATTAAATATAGATAATGAGCGTTTTGTTGCAAGCGGTTTGGCTTTTTATGGTGATGTTGACGGTATGGTGATATTGATTTTTAGTGAAGAATTAATCAAAAAAATATCTGAAATATTGCTTGGAGAAATTGCTAAAACAAAAGAAGAGCTTTATGATATTGTCTCTGAATTTGCTGATATTATCGTAGGCAATACTAAAACTAAATTTGCGAAATATGATGTTGAAATACATATGACGCTTCCTAAGGTTTTTGATGAAATAGATAATTTAAAAACTCTTGTTGCGGAAAAAAAAGCAATTGAGGTTAAATTTTATTTTAACGATGAAGAGTTTTATTTTTATTTGACAAGATGAAATTGTGGTGAAAAATGGTGAAAATGTGAAAATGTGAAAATGTGAAAATTAATCGATATAAAGGCGATGATAATGTATTTAATATTCGGAAATCCCGTAAGTCATTCCAAATCTCCTCTTATGCATAATTATTTTTTTAAAAAACAAAATATTAACGAATGTTATGGAAGATTTTGTTTAGAAAACGGTGAGGAAATTATAAACAAATTTAAAAAATTAAAAATAAAGGGTGCTAATGTAACTGTCCCTCACAAAGAAGCGGCTTTTAAACTGTGTGATGAAGTAAGAGGGATAGCAAAAGAAATAGGAGCCGTAAATACGCTTGTTTTAGAAAACGACAAAGTGATCGGTTATAATACGGACGCCCCCGGATTTTTAGAAGCTATAAAAGAATTTAGTTATAAAAATGTCCTTATAATAGGCGCAGGAGGCACCGCTAAAGCGTTAAGTTTAGTATTACCGGAGGCGGATATTTTAAATAGAAGCGAATCAAGGCTTAGTTATTTTAAGGTAAAAAACAAAAATTGTTTTAAGTGGGATGATATTGTTAATTTTAATTACGATTTAATTATAAACACCACAAGTGCGGGATTAAATGACAATAATTATCCCGCTCCTGTTGAAATTTTAAAAAAACTTTTTTCAAATGCCAAATATGCTGTTGATGTTATATATTCAAAAGAAACACCGTTTTTAAAATTAGCAAAAGATTTTAATCTCTTAACCAAAACGGGACTTGATATGCTGGTATATCAGGGAATTTTAGCAATGGAACTTTTCTTAGGTAAAGAATTAGACAAAAAAGAAACGGCAAAAATTTATTTTGAAATATTGATGTAATTTTATTAAAAAGGAGAGGTAATGACGATAACGGAATTAAAAAAAATGATGATAAAAGCGAAAAAAGAAGACAAAACAAAAGCAAATGCTCTTATGATGTTAGTTGATAGTGCACAAAAAATAGCAAAAGAAAAACAACAAGATGTTGATGAAAAAATAATTCAAGAAGCTGCTAAGAAACTTGCTAAAATGGCAAAAGAATCTATTGAGGCGGGGATGGAAGAAGCGAAAAAGGAATTAGAAATTTATAAAAATTTCTTACCGAAAATGTTAAGTGAAGAAGAGACGCAAAAAATCATCAAAGAAATTATTGATGAAATAAGTGGTAAAAATATGAGTGAAATTATGAAGAAACTTAAAGCAAGAGGTGATGTTGATATGGCTCTTGCTTCTCAGATAATCAAATCACTTTAAGAGTTGTAATATTAAAGAATTAGCAATATGAGATAAAAAGATTAGAGAATTTTTCTCTTTTTTTATTTTATCTATTTCTTCGAGAATATCTTCGTATTCGTCACTTTTTCTTTGAATATAATTTTCAAATGATTTTTTTAATTTTGTAGAATCGAATTTTTCAAAATTAAGCACTTCTTTTGCAAATGCTATTACAAAAAATTCAATCAATCTTTCGGTTTCTTCTTTTAAATTTTTATCGAGTTTATTTTCGGGTTTAATATTTTTTATAGCATTTAAAATACGATTTATTTTGAATTTAGTGGTTATTAGTTTAAATAATTTGATAGTTGTTTGCATATTTATGTCGTAATTATGTTTGATTGTAAAAATTGCAGGTAGAAATTTATAAAAATTTTTCCATTCTTCATATATTTTTAATTCGTTATTCGATTTTATTATTTCTCTAATTTCATCTTTGTATGTTATGAATAATAAAGGCTTTATGTTGTTGTTTTCTAACGATTTAACCATCCACTTAACGGCAAATTTTATAGTTTGCTCTATATCCGTCAAAATATCGTATTGTTTGTTGATGTCGGTTTTGTTTTCTATAACCGTTTGTCTTAAGCTGTCGGCATTTATTAATTCGTTCATTATCAAATAGCTTTCTATTTTGTGTTTGAACGATTTTTCATGAAAATCGCTTAAAAACCCGATACCGTGAGAGTTTATAATTTTATTGGCTATTTGTGTAGCTATTATTTCTTTTTTTAGAGGATGGTTTAAAATCTCATTTTCAAATTTGTTAAAAAAGCTTTGAGGAAAATACTCTTTTAAAAATTTATCATAATAATCCGATTCTAAAAGGTTTGAATTTAAAATATATTTTTTTATAAATATTTTACTATATAACATAATAACGGCAAGTATAGGTCTTATAGGTTTGTGCTCGTAAAAATAGGTTTGAATTTCATTATTCTTAGGTAAGTAATAATTTTGCCTTTTAAAATAATCGGTGTTTTGTTCTAATATTTCTAATATTTTGATTAATTTTTCTTTATATATCCTTCTTTCGTCAAGTGATAAAATTAGAGCTTGATCAAAATTGTTTTGCAAAACTTTGTTTATAACTTCTTTTTGAGCTTCTTTTAAAAATTTTATTTTATCGGATTCGGAAATTTTATTGTTATCAACTAACGGATTTAATATCATTTTCAAATTAACTTCATAATCGCTCGTATTAACGCCGGCGGAGTTGTCTATTGCATCGAGATTGATTTTACCGCCTTTTAGTGCGTATTCGAATCTTCCTTGCATCGTGAGTGCTAAATTAGCACCTTCGCATACGGCGAACGCTCCTACTTCGTTAGCGTTTATTCTTATAT
>CAYSKX010000089.1:0-4627 GCA_964431845.1 uncultured Nautiliales bacterium
ATAAAAAAAGCAACATCGCTTCCTATTTTATTTCCTATTTTTACTAATTCTTTTGTTGATAAATTAATGCCCGAATTTTTATTAACAAGTCTCAAAAAAGCCGCCGCATCGCTGCTTCCACCTCCAAGTCCCGCCATTTGAGGGATGTTTTTGGTGATTTTTATTTCTTTATTTATAAACCATTTTTTAATATCCGGATACTCTTTCGTTAGTTCAAGATATGCTTTAAATACGCTGTTATCTCTTAATGGACAATCAACGTTTCCCGTTATATTGAATTTTTCAGCTTCGATTATTTCTATTTCGTCATATAATTTTTTGACTTTCATAAATCTTGATTTTATTAAATGATAAAAACCGTCATGTCCTATGATTTTTAGAAAAATATTAACTTTTGCATATGCTTTTATTTTCATGTGTTACCTTTTTTAAGTGAGTAGTATGTAGTGGGTTACTACCCACTAATTTTTAAACATTTCCGATATATCCTTGATGTCGTTTAAATCTATCTCTTTTGCGGCTTTTTTGTTTTCTTCGGTAATTTGTTCTATTAGTTCGCTTCTTAAAATAGGAATGTTTCTTGGAGCATCGATGCCGATTTTTACCTGATTTTTATCTACGGAAATTATAGTAATTTCTATATCGTCTCCGATTTTGAGTTTTTCGTTAATCTTCCTTGATATTACAAGCATAATTCCATCCTGTTCAAAATATAAGATACTTTGTTATTGTTTATCTCTATAATAGCAAAAAATTTATCGTATTGGACATAATATATGCCGTTTTTGTCGATTTTGAAGTCTTTTATGTCTAATTTTTTTCCAAGTAATAAATTTTCCGTATTATTTAAATAGATATTTTCTTCCATATTCAGATAATCAAGCGGATTAAGAAGTTTTTCGCATTCGTATTTGAATTCCCCTTCGTTAATTCTCTCAAGATACGTTAAAGCTCCGCTTACTCCCAATTTCCTCGCTATGTCAAATCCCAAACTTCTTATATACGTCCCTTCGCTTACGCTTGCTTTAAACGTAACAAACGGATGAGAATAATTAATAAGCTCTATATCAAATACTTCGATGTTTGTTTCTTTTTTTAAAAAAAGTTGTGAATCTATTTTTAAATTCTCCATTCTCCATTCTCCATTCTCAATTATATTATAAGCTCTTTGCCCGTTTATTCTTTTGGCACTGTATTTCGGAGGAAGTTGTTTTTGTTTGCCGATAAAACTTTTTAATACGCTAATAATTTCTTCTTTGTTAAACGAAGGAATGTTTTGAATATCTTCAATCTTTTCAATATCCAAACTCGGTGAATAGGCTCCTAGCATAAGCGTAGCCGTATAAGCTTTCGGAGTTTTTTTCAAAAATCTAAAAAGCTTCGTATATTGTCCGCTTGCAATTATAAGACACCCGCAAGCAAACGGATCAAGTGTGCCTGAAAATCCCATTTTTTTAATACCGTATTTTCTTTTTAGCGTGTTTAAAAATTTATTTGAACTTATATACATAGGCTTGTTTGCTACAAATAGTATATTTTTATTTCTCATTTTTCACTTTCCATTTTATTTAGGGTTTAGGGTTGAGGATTTAGGATTTAGAAAATATTCAATTTCAAACTTTAATCCTCAAACCTAAAACCTCAAACCTTAATCCTCACTCTTCACTATTCACTTCTTTCACCATTTTCACATTTTCACCACTTTCACCCCTTTTTCACTTCTTCATGTCGTTTCCACAAAATCACTCAATATTTCTCTGACGTTGTGTCCAAAATCTATTTTTAATTTTGTTTTGTTAGCGGCTTTATTAATACCGAGTATTCGTCCGGTGCCGAATACTTTATGTTTTACTAATCCTCCGACTTTGTATTTGCCGTTGCTTGGGGTTTTGTTTATATTTACTCTTTCGCCTTTTATAAGTCCCGATTCGGTTAAAAATCTACTTTTACCCATGCGACTTCTTTGTCCTCTTATGTATCTACTTTCAACATATGAAAGGGTTAATTCTTTTTTGGCTCTTGTAATGGCAACGTAAGCAAGTCTTCTTTCTTCTTCTATATCGGCATCGTTTAAAGGAAAAAATCCTTCTTCCATACCTATTACGAAAAGGTGTTCAAACTCTAAGCCTTTACTTGCATGTATCGTCATAACGTTAATCATTTCGTCGGTAATTTTATCTTGGTCGCTCTCAAGGGAAAGTTCGTTTAAGAATTCTCTTAGATTTAAATCTTTTCTATCTCTCATCATTCCGTAAAATTCTTCGATATTTCTTTTTTTATCTTCATCTTTATAGCTTTCGCTTAAATTAAGTTTTTCTTCTATAGCTTCCGGTAATTCTTCAATAGTAACAGTGCTTAAAGATTCTATTGTTTGTTGAAATTCTTTTAGCGTTTTAATAGCTCTTTTGCTTAAAAACGACAAATCGTTTTCTTTTATAAATTCAAGAAAAGATTTTTCGCCCTTTGCTTCTTCTAATTTCATAACGGTTGTTTTCCCTATGCCTCTTTTGGGTTTATTGATAACTCTTTTAAACGAATAATCGTCGCTTTTATTTACTAAAATTCTTAAATAACTAATCAAATCCTTAATTTCTTCTCTTTCGTAAAAGCGCATTCCGCCTACTAATTTATAATTGATACCGTATGAGCGCAGTCCGTCTTCGATAGAGCGTGAAAGTGCGTTTATTCTGTAAAGCACCGCTATTTCTTTGGGGTTTACGCCTTGAGATATCAAATTTTTAATTCTTTTTGCTATAGCTTCGGCTTCAGCTATTTCATTATAGCTTTTGAGCAGATTTATCTCTTTGCCTTTTCCTAAGGCGGAGCGTAATTTTTTGTTGTAGCGTAAGGTATTGAAGCTGATAAGAGAATTCGCCGCTTCTAATATTTGCTCGGTAGAGCGATAATTTATTTCGAGTTTTATTACTTTTGCGTTAAAATCTTTTTCGAAATTTAATATGTTTTTGTGATTTGCGCCTCTAAATCCGTAAATCGATTGGTCGTCGTCTCCCACTACGCATATATTGTTGTGAGTGCGGCAAAGTTTTTTTAGAAGAAGCAATTGTATTTCGTTCGTATCTTGATATTCGTCAACCATGATATATTTGTATTTATCCGAAATTTCTTTGCATAAGTCGTCGTTTTCGTTAAGTATTCCGTATGTAAGTAAAAGCAAATCATCAAAATCAACAAGATTGTTTTCAAGTAAATATTGTTGATATTTGTCGTATATGTGAGCTAATTTTTTATATGTAGTGTCTTTTGCCAAAGAAAACACTTCTTCGGCGTTTAAAAATGAGTTTTTATATTTGCTTATTTCTTTTCTGACAAACGACAAAGGCAAATCGGTTGAAATGGATTTTAGGATTTTTTTCTGATCGTCGCTGTCGATTATTACGAAATTGTTTTTTCTGTTTATTAAATGTATATACAATTTCAAAAACAACAGCCCGAATTTGTGAAACGTCAATAACAAAGGAGGATGAGCCGTGCGATTATCTATCATTTTTAGCGCTCTTTCGCGCATTTCGCTAGCCGCTTTATTGGTAAAGGTTAGTGTAAGCGTATTCGCCGGGTCTATCCCGAGACTTAACAAATATGCGAGTCTTGTCGTAATTGTCTTAGTTTTTCCGCTTCCGGCACCCGCTAAAATAAGTAAAGCATCGTCAATATGTGTTGCCGCTTCGCGTTGTGCTTCGTTTAATTCGTTTAGAAATTTCATAATCCCGCTTTTTTTATATTTATTATATCAAAAAAATGTGAAAATGTGAAAATGTGAAAGTGGTGAAAATGGTGAAAATGGTGAAAGTGGTGAAAGTGGTGAAAGTGGTGAAAATGTGAAAGTGGTGAAAGTGGTGAAAATGTGAAAATGTGAAAGTGGTGAAAATGTGAAAATGTGAAAATGTGAAAATTGTAAGAAGTTTTTTTGGTAATGGTATAAATATCTAAAACCTCAATCCTCAAACCTAAATCCTATTTTCTATATTTGATTTGTTATAATTTTTAGTTATAATTCTCGGTAACAAAATATAAAGGCGTTTAATGGTGATAAAGTATCTTGATAAAATTTATACGTTTTTGGTGATAAATAGAGAGAGTAGCTTTTCAAGAGCGAGTAAAGTATTGGGGGTTTCGCAACCAGCGGTTACTCAGCAGATGAGGATTCTTGAAAATTATCTTGGTGTGAGTTTGTTTGAGCGCAAAAAAAACGGCGTTATTTTGACAAAAGAAGGACAAACGTTTTTGATTTACGCAAAAGAATTTGAGAAATTTTTAACCGGATTTAATAAAAAATTGGAAGAATTTAGAAACGCCGATGCTCCGTTTGTGATAGGGGCGTCTCCAACTGTCGGAAATTATAATTTACCCGAATGTATTAAGTATTTTAAAAGTTTAATAAATAGGCAGATAAATTTAATAATTAAAGATAATAACGCTTTGTTTGAGGATGTTGAAAAAAAGACCGTTGATATGGCGTTTGTAACAAAAAAAGGAAATAATTCTCTAAATTACGTAGAATGGATGGAAGACGAACTTGTAGTATTTTCAAATAAACCACTTCCGTTAAGTATCGAGCTTGAAGATTTGAAAAATTATAAAATGATATGTCGTGAGCCGAGCTCTTCTA
>CAYSKX010000090.1:0-4626 GCA_964431845.1 uncultured Nautiliales bacterium
TAAGATGCGATAAAATCCTAAGTCTTATTTTGTAAGTGATATCTTTTGTAATTTTTTCGAAAAAATATGTTTGCAAAATATTTAATCCGACAAATAAACTTCTAAGAGTCAAAACCGTTACAAGCGTAACGATAACGTAACAAAAAGGCGAACATTTCCCAAACACCGCACTTATACTCTCAATCCACCCCTCGGGTTTATTAAGAAGAATTTCGTCAATCAATAACGGCATTAATAACGGAACGGGAATAGAAACAATAGTAGCCAAAATCGCCGTAACCTGCGCTAACACAAATTCACGTTTATGCTTTTTAATCTCTTTGAGTAGATATTTGAACGTAAACAAAGCAAACCTTTTTTTGTTTAAACAAAATAGGAGAAGAGGTGTTAAGGGGATTAGGTGTTTAGAATTTTAAATTTCAACCCCTCTTCTTGTTACCTTTAAATTAGAATGAAAAGTCCTACAATACAATTTTTATGCAACTTTTAAGTTTTGAGCATGTGTTATAATGACATCTCCTTTTCTTTGTAATATAAAATATCCTAGTTCTTTTGCTTTTTGTATTATCTCGTTTGTTACACAAAAACTTGCTATTCCGGCATATATTTTATAATTTTTGTATTGAGGTAACTTTTTTAGTTGTTCTATTTTTTTTGGTAATTTTTTTAAATCATTCATATGAGCTTTATATTTTACTTCTACAATTGCCACGCTTTCTCCATTTACCAATAATATATCATATTCTGCTAAAATATCTCTTGCGTTTGTCGCTTTGAAATTTTGAATTAAATAATCAAAATCAATATTTCCTATTCTTAATTGTTCTTCTAATGATTTTACAAAATATTCCTCCGCTACGTTTCCTTGATTGTTTGATATACCTCCTACTATAGAAGCTATACGATTTATTTTTTCACTTGTTTTTTTGAGTTGTTCATCTGTTTTTTTGAGTTGTTCATCTGTTTTTGCTTGAGCTACCGCAAGACTTGCTACTAGGTCTTTTAATTCCTGATCCGTCATTTTTAACTCCTGTGTTTATGATTAAATTTTATTTTTGTTATTATAGCGTATTAGAAATTGGTTTACGGAAAATGGAAATTCATAATTTATAATTACCTTTTCTCACTTTTTTCACCCTCTTTCACTTTTCACTTCTTCCAAAACCGTTTCCCTATCGCTATAATCAACTTTTTTATCACAATATTCTATATAATTTTCATCACCTTTTCCGAGGATCATTAAAGTGAAATTATTCTTTTTTGCAAGCTCTACGGCTTTTTTTATCGCTTTTTTTCTATTCGTAATTATTTCAAAAGGTTTGTTTTTTATGCCTTTTGCTATTTCTTTACAAATATCTTCGCTTTTTTCGCATCTCGGATTGTCTTCCGTTAAAATAATATATTCCCCGTATTTATCTGCAACTTTTCCCATTAAGCTTCTTTTGGCTTTATCTCTATTTCCTCCCGCTCCGAAAAGCACTATTTTTTTACCGCTTACGGCACTTAATACTTTTTCCATTCCGTCAGGCGTATGAGCAAAGTCAATAATAATTAGCGGGTTATTACTTACTATTTCCATTCTGCCGGGAACACCTTTAAAATTTTTTAATTAAGAATTGAGAATTGAGAATTGAGAATTGACAAGAATTTGCACTGTTTTAAGAGCTAAAGAAAAATTCATTTTGTTAAATTTACCTGCCATTGATATTTCATCAATTATAGGTTTATCAATTAAATATAAATTTTTAGAATTTATTTTAAAGTCATATCCTCCAATATTGATAATTTTCCATTCTCCATTCTCAATTCTCCATTCTCCATTAATAATTTTGACGCTTTCATCCTGAAAAAAACTTTCTTTAACTTTTTTGTATTCGTCCATTGTTTTATGAAAATCAAGATGGTCTTGGGAAAAGGAAGTTAATATTTTGGCATGAAATTTAATACCTTCTATTCTTTGTTGGAATATTGCATGCGAGCTAACTTCCATAATAAAAAAATCCGGCTCATACATTGCAGCTCTTTTTATGGTTGTAAGTATCGGAGGGGTTGTTAGGGTTTTAGATTCTTTTAATTCGTTATTTAAATAAAAACCTTCCGTTCCTTGTATAGCTACCGAGTAACCTAAATTAGAAAGAAGATAACCTAATACGAAAGCGGTGGTCGTTTTGCCGTTTGTGCCCGTTATACCTATAAATTTCGTTTTAAGATTAAGTTTTTGCAATAGTTCTTCGGGGGTAATAAAATCAACGATATCTGTAGCGTATTTCGAATTTTGATATGTTCGCAAGAATATTTTGTTTTTTGTATATTCTTTCGTATTATCCGTAATGATGTTTAATAAATCTTTCATTAAAGACTCTCTTTGTATAGTCGCTTTGCGACGCTAAAAGCTAAAAGCAAAAAGCTAAAAGCAAAATGTTTTTACAAAATTTTATATAATTATTTGTTATTAACTAACTTTACGCAAATTTTAAAAAAGTAAGGAAGCAAGGACGCTTCGCGTTGGTGAGAACGCTATACGTAAGTGAGGGAGTAAGAATGAAAACTTTACTTCCTCACTTACGTATAGCGTCCTTACTAGTGCTTTAGCACCCTTGCTAATGCGTAAGCATCCTTACTTTTTTGCTATAGTTTTGTTACTTTTATCCAAAAAAAAGTGCGCAACATCAATATATTAATTAATAATATAATAAAAACGATTTGGCTTTCAGCTTTAAGCTTTTAGCTTTGAGCGTTTGCGTAAGCAAACTTATTATTGTAAAAGTGCGTTAAATCTGTCTATAAGTTCATAATCGCCTATATTTGCAAGCACGTTTTCAAAATAATTTATTGCGCTTTCTTTATAGCCGAATTTTAGCAGCATTTCAAAAAATTCAAGCAAATCTTCTTTATTTTCGAATATAACTTTTGTAGAAAGTAAAATACTTTCCAAATCTTCTTTGTTTCGCACAATCGATTTAACATCGTTAAATAGAATTCCGTTTATTTCTTCGGAATTAAAAGGAGAGGAAGAATCGTTTAAAAGTTTTTCTAAAAGCATCATCACCTTTCCATACTCCTTATTCTCAATTGCGCTCCTTAAGAGTTCTTTTAAATTATATTGAATATTTGACAAGCTCATCTAATTTATCCTCATATCCGTGAGGGACATTCATTACGATAAGCTTAGGATGTATCTTTTCTTTAAGTGCTTTTTCAATGCCGTATTTAAGCGTTGCACCGGCACTCGCGCATCCTACACATCCGCCTTGAAGTTGCACGAAAACGATAGGTTTTCGCACATCTATTAGCGTTACGTCGCCGCCGTCTATTTGAAGCATAGGTCTAACTTCATTCAAAACCGAATTGATAGCTTCTTTTAGGTCTTCGTTAGAAAAAGGAATATCGGCCATTTTAAATTCCAACAAATTCGATTATGCACATTTCAGCCGCATCACCTCTTCTGAATTTTGTTTTAATAATTCTCGTATATCCACCGTTTCTGTTTTCGTAATTCGGTGCAATTTCTTCAATTACTTTTCTTGTTGCCGCTTTTGCTCTTGCGTTAGAGCCGAGTTTGGAATATACGTATCTGTGTGTGTTAAAATCGGCTTTTTTAGCTCTTGTAACAATTTTTTCGATGTAACGTCTAAGTTCTTTCGCTTTAGCAACGGTTGTTTCGATTTTTTTGTTTTCGATTAAATCACAAGCCAAATTTTTTAGAAGTGCTAGTCTATGCTCACTAACACGTCCGAGCTTTCTGTATCCGTGTCTATGTCTCATTAATTCTCCTTAAGTTGTGATAGTCTATCTTCAATTGCTTTTTTAATATCAAGCGGCAATGTTTTATTTAACGGAAATCCGATTTCTTCAAGTTTGTCAAAAATTTCTTCTAAAGATTTAGTTCCGAGATTTTTAATGTTTTGTATTTTTTCTTTACCCATTAAAACAAGCTCACCTACGAATTTAACTCCCGCTCTATCGAGCGCGTTAAAACTTCTGCTTCTAAGATTTAGATTTTCAATAGGGTCGAATAAAATGTTGTAAACTTCATCAAGCTCAACACTTTGCAATATTTTCTGTTCTAATTTAAATTCTTTCGAAAATACGCTGAATTGATTTAAATAATTATTAATCGCATTTTTAAATGCGTCAATAGGGCTAATTTGACCGTCGGTTTGAACTTCAAAAATTACTTTTTCAAAATTAGGATCATCTTCAACTAAAACGTTTTCAATGTTATAAAGCACTTTTTTAATCGGACTAAAATATGCATCAAGTCCAATATAACCTTCGGGAATAGTGTCTCTGAAATTTTCTACCGCTACAAATCCCATGCCTTTTCTAATAATAAGGCTTAGTTTAAGCTCCGCTTCTTCATTTAGAGTCGCAATATATTCGTTTGGTGTAACTATATCAACTTGATCGTTTGCAAGATCGCTTCCTTTAATCTCTTTAGGGCCTGTAAATACGTAATCGATTACGGCTTCGTCCCCTTCTTTGATTTTAAATCTGATGTTTTTGAGGTTAATTATAAAACTTGCAACATCTTCAAGCATTCCTTTAAGCGAATCGAATTCATGTTTTACGCCTTCTATTTTAAGCGCTATAGGTGCAAAACCGGGAGTTGAGGCTATCAGCGTT
>CAYSKX010000091.1:0-4582 GCA_964431845.1 uncultured Nautiliales bacterium
GGGACCCCGCCTCTTGCACCCCAAAAAATCTGACGATTTTTCGGGGACCCCGCCTTCTCAATTTTCCATTTTTCATTTTCAAACAACTCCCCCTTGATACATTTGTCTTAATTTTTCTTTTTCTTGTTTTCTTTTTTCTTTTTCGGCAAGTCTTTTTCTGTAATCGTCAATTTTAAATCCCATCCATATCAAAAACGGAGATGCTATAAAAATTGAAGAATACGTCCCTATTATAATTCCTACAAGAAGCGTAAAACTAAACGGCTTAATTATTTCTCCTCCAAATAAATATAGTGTCAAAACAACAAAGAACGTCGTTAATGAAGTTAAAACCGTTCTACTTAACGTTTTAGAAACGGCATCGTTGATTAAAAGGGCTAAATCTTTTATTTTGGTTTCTCTAACTTGCTCTCTAATTCTATCAAATACGACTATCGTATCGTTAAGCGAATAACCCATAAGCGTAAGAATTGCCGCAAGCACGTCAAGATTTACTTCTATATTAAAAAAGCTAACGGCTCCAAGAGAAATAATCGTATCATGAAATAGCGCCAATACGGAGGCAACCGCAAATCGCCATTCAAATCTAAATGCGACATATACCAAAATTCCTATAATAGCAAATATAAAAGCTTTTAAGCCTTTTTCTTTAAGCTCGTTTCCTACTTTCGCTCCTACAATATCGACTCTTCTTATGTCTGTATTCCCAAGAGGTTTTAAAATTTCGGTAATTTGATGTCCTATATCGTTTTGAACGTTTGTGGAAGCGTTTTGGACGTTTAGTCTTATTAACACTTCACTTTCTTCTCCGAACGTCGTAATATTCGCACCTTTGTATTTTTGAGATACGAGTTTTCTAATTTCCGCAATATCGGCTTTTTTGTCAAATTTAACTTGCACTTCCACTCCGCCTTGAAAATCGATTCCCCAATTAAATCCTTTTGTAAAAATCGAAAACAAACTAAAGCATATAAGTATAAAAGAAACGGAAATAAACAGATTTCTTTTACTCATAAAATTATATATTTTTTCATCTCTAAACAGTTCCATATTATTCCTTATAATATCATTTTAATAGCGGGCATTAAATCATTATTTTCTTCAATTCTTAACATTCTAATATCTTTTACACAAGCCGCAAACCATGGAAATGTTTTTGTTAAATTTTGAATAACCAAAACACATTTGACGGCATCAATCGTATCATCTCCGAAATATACACTGCCTTGTTGCCATTTAAAGCCATTATTTTCCATAAATTTTTTTATATTCGCATATGTATTATTTGATGAGGGTGTATGGTATTCCTCACCAAGACAAGAAGTATCTAAATCAAATAATACGGCATACATTTAATTATCCTTTCATACCAAAAGATTTCGATGTTATTTTTTTACCGTTTGCAAGCAAATATTCCCAAATTCCATGAGTAGCGAGAATTGCCGTAAGCATACTAGCCATAATACCTATAGCCATAGTAATAGCAAATCCTTTAATTGTTCCTGTTCCGTATGCAAATAGTGCAAGTGCGGCGATAAGCGTCGTAATATTCGCATCCAAAATTGCGCTCATAGCGTTTTTGTATCCGCCTTCAATCGCAATTTTAATAGATTTACCTTCTCTTAAAAGCTCTCTTATACGCTCGTTTATAATAACGTTCGCATCAACCGCCATACCGACTGTTAGGACAATACCCGCCATTCCGGGAAGCGTAAGCGTCGCTTTAAAAAGCGCCATAATAGCGATTATTAAAAACAAATTCACTATAAGTGCGATATCCGCAACTATTCCTGCTAAGCCGTAATACCATATCATAAACAAAACGACTAAAACAAATCCCGTAATTAACGCAATTAACGATTGTCTAATCGAATCGGCTCCAAGACTGGCACCTACGCTTCTTTTTTCAAGAAGTATTACGGGTGCGGGAAGTGAGCCGCTTCTAAGGGCGATAGCCAATACATGCGCTTCTTCGGGACTTGAGACGGTAATTTGTCCGCTTCCTCCTCCGATTCTTTCTTGAATAACGGGAGCGGAATATACTTTGTTATCAACAACTATAGCAAGTCTTTTCCCGACGTTTTTACCCGTAAAATCTCCGAAAATTTGAGCGCCTTGAGAGTTTAGAGTAAAAAATATCGCCGGTTGATTTGTTTTTTGCGTAAATCCGACCGTTGCATTAACAATCATACTTCCATCAAGCACGGGCGGCGTTTTAAGCAAATATTTTCTACTGTCGTTATCTTTGCTTGGAAGTAAAATATCTCCGTATTTTTCCGCTTCTTTTTCGCTAACGGCTTTATGAGATTCATCCACGGCGTATAATTCAAGATGAGCCGATGTCGATATTAGCTGTTGGACACTGTGTTGTTCTTTTGCGGTTTTGATGCCCGGAAGTTCTACGAGTATTTTGTCTTTTCCTTGCTTGGTAACCGTAGGTTCGGCAAGTCCGAACGCATCAAGTCTGCTTCTTATTGTCTGTATCGCTTGATTAAGAGCGTCGTTTTTGGTTTTTATTATTTCTTGTGGCGTAAGCGTTATTTTGTATTTTATCGACCCGTTTGCCGGTGTTTTTTGAATATTAACGCCTTTTAAAAGCTTTAATTCTTCATCTAGTTTAACGCCGTCGTCTTTATCTATAAGCTCGAATGTGATAGCGTTATCTTTTATTTTCAAATTGTCTATAAACAACTCTTTTTTGTCGGTAACGTATTTAATCGTTGAAGCGAAAGTTTTGACTTTGCTTTTAACGGCTTCATCGCCCTTTACACCCAAAACCAAATACATACCGCCTTGTAAATCAAGCCCGAGGTTGATTTTAGGCTCTTTATTAAGAAACGAAGGAATCGTAAAACTGATTCCGAAAAGTGCTGCTAAGATAAAAATAACAAGTCTGTAATTAAGCTTTTTCATCATTTAGCTTTCTTGCTACGGCACTTTTGTCAAGCTTAACTTCTACACTGTCGTTTAGTTTAACTTTTAAAAATTCTGGCTCGTTTTTCACAACCTCGGCAATAATTCCGCCCGTTGTAATGATTTTGTCTCCTTTTTTAAGAGCTTCCACCATTTGTTTGTGTTTTTTCGCCTGTCTTTGTTGTGGTAAAATTACAAGAAAATAAAAAATCGCAAATAAAATAATAAGAGGAAGTAAAGATGCCAAAAGTGAAGGTTGTGTCTGAGGTGTTGCTGCGTATAAGAAATTCATGTCAGTCCTTTTTTAAAGAGAATTTTAACACAAATTCTCTTAACTTAGCAATTTTTTTTTCATTACCTATATATATTAACTGTTTTCTTATGTATTATGATGTAAAAATTAATTTTTTATTGCAATTTATATTCACTTTAATTTTATTTGTTTCGTTTTTTTATCTTTTTTGCAAAAAGCATAAATGGTTCGGTAGCGGATTTTTTATCGGTTTGTTTTGGTTTTGGTGGATAGGGCTTAGTTTTAGGTATTATAATCTTTCTTGGATGGCTCCTATTGTAGCAGTATTAATAGCTCTTTTTTACGGAGTGGTTTTTTGGTTAATAGGTAAAATATATGTTTTTTTAAGTAACAAAAATCAAATCATGGGAAAACTTTTTTTAACGCTTGTTTTTACGTTCGGTTTTGATTATCTTTCGCCTTTTACGTTTGATTGGTTAAAACCGGAAGTGCTGTTTGTAAATAGTTTTTATTCGGTAAATAAAATAGCCGTTTTTTTGCTGATTAGTGATTTTGTCTTTTGTAAAGAATTAAAAGGTTTTGCTGTATTTTTATCTGTTTTGGCTTTAAGTTTTCATAACCCGAAACCGCCGAAACCACCGAAATTAAACATATCAGTCGCTACGACAAACGTCCCTCAAAATTTAAAATGGCAAAAATCATATATTCTTTTAGAAATTTCAAATAATTTCAAAATCATAAAAAAAGCGATAAAAAATAAAAATGACGTAGTGATTTTACCCGAAAGCGCTTTTCCTTTGTTTTTAAATAAATATCCTTTTTTGATAGATAAACTGAAAAAATTATCCGAAAAAATTACTATAATCACCGGTGCTTTGCATTTAAAAAATAACAAATTCTACAACTCCACTTATATTTTCGAAAAAGGAAAAATGACTATCTTAGATAAACACGTATTGGTTCCGTTTGGTGAATATATACCTTTGCCCGTTTTTCAAAAAGAGATTAACGAAATTTTTTTTAACGGCGCAAGCGATTACGCTACAAGCGGTAAATTCGGTATTTTTAGCATTAAAAACTATAAATTCATAAACGCAATATGTTACGAAGCCACTATGAGTGAAGTATATAAATTAACTCCGAAATATGTCATAGCACTTAGTAACGACGCATGGTTTATGCCCTCAATAATGCCTTCATTGCAGCAAATGATTATAAAAATATACGCTAAACGATATGGCAAAATAGTATATCATAGTATAAACGCCTTTAAAGCGTCAAGCCCCACACTGTAAGTCTTCTATAAAAGAATCGATTTATGTTAAATAATTATTCTAATACCAAAAAACAAAACAAATCTGACACTTTCACCAAAACTTACAAATAGTGAAAACAGTGAAAATGGTGAAAATGTCA
>CAYSKX010000092.1:0-4531 GCA_964431845.1 uncultured Nautiliales bacterium
AATCTTTTGATTGTTTCAACTGCAATTTGACGCCTATAAATATTAAAACTGCTAACCGTTACGGCACCTGGAGTATCGTCAATAATAATATCGCATCCCGTAACCATTTCTAATGTTTTTACGTTTTTACCTTCTTTTCCTATAATTCTACCTTTCATTTCATCATCGCCTATATGAACGACATTTATTAATCTCTCTCCCGCAAAATCCCCGGCATATCTCGTTGTTGCTTGAGCAATTATAAATTCTGCTTTTCTTTTCGCATCTACTTGAGCTTCTTTTAAAATTTTTCTTGTCAAATGTGCAACTTCATCACGCAATTCTTCTTCGGTTTTTTTAAGGAGTATTTCTTTAGCTTCGTTTTTTGTAAATCCTGCCACATTTTCCAAAATTTTTTGAATTTCTTGCAATTTTTGTTTATATTGATTTTTTAGTTTTCCTATAACTTCACGTTCTTTTGTTATCAAATCAATCTTTTTTTGAAGGTCTTCATCTTTTTTTATATGTTTATCAATTAAATTTTCAATATCTTGTTCTTTTTTTAAAATTTCGCTAAGTTTGTTTTCATATTCTTGCTTTAATTTCATTTCTTGAAGTTCGTAAGAATTTTTTGCTTCAAGTTCTATTTCTTTTGCTTTTGTTTTAGTATTTTCAAGTAAAATTTCGGCTTCATGTTCAATTGCTTTCGCTTTTGCTTTTGCTTGTTCTACATAAATTTCATATTTTGCCGCATCCATTTTTTTAGCAATAAAAAATCCCGCGAGAACGGATAAAATCATAACGGCTAAAATTATTAAAACGCTCATTTTTTCTCCTTTTATAAATATTAAAGCTTATATACTCATCAGCATAAATATCATGCTTTTGAGTTAAAACTTTTTTAGAATAGCAAGGTTTTAATTGAATAAATACCACTTTCGGTTTATAACCGAGATTTTCAAAAAACCTATCATACATACCTTTACCAAAACCGATCCTTTTAAAACACAAATCAATTCCTACAATAGGAACAATCGCTATATCGATTTTTTGCAAAGTTTTTTGTTTATTTACAGGTTCAAGTATTGAAAATCTTTTTTTCGCAAGTGGTAAGTGATATTTTACCATTTTAAAACTTAAATCCTTCATAAACGGAACAAAAATATTCTTTTTTTCTCTTTTTAGTTTCTTTAAAACCCAATGTATATCGATTTCTTTCTTCATAGGAATAAAAAAAAGTATATTTTTATGCTTTTTGCATATATTGTATAATTCCCATCCTGTTTTTTTGGAATAATAATATTTGTTGAATTTATTCATACTTAGGCATAGTTTTCTAAACTCGTTTTTCATTTTAACTCCGTTTTAAATTTCACATACGATTTCTTTAATTCCTCTTTTTTCTTGTATTTCTATAATTTTTATATCATAAAAAGGTATTTTTAAAACATCCTCAATAGTTTTCGGTTTGTGTTTTGCGATTATAGCAGTTAATTTTCCTCTGTATGCTTTTGCGAAGTGACTTATGATTTTGCCGTTTTTTATAAATTTGAAGGTAATTGCGTTTGCGGGTTTATATATTTTTTCGTAAAATTTAGCTCTTAAATCGATAAACGGCTCGGTTTCATTTATTTTTTCAAGTATCGGCGCGAAAAGATTATGATAATACGAATAAATCTCAAATCCCGGTTTGCTTCCTTGTTTTAGCATATAATTCGGAATATAATCTCCCGCACTTATTACGCCGAAAAGATTTGAAAAAATATATACATTTTCATCAATCCATTGTTTAGATTTAACATCTAATTCTTCATATTTCAAATAATCAAACGCAACACCGCTATATCTTAAAACGGCTTTTTTGGTAGCTCTTTTAAAAACGCTTGTTTTATCCTCACCGAAATTTTTAAAATCCTTAGTCGTTTGCAAAAATTCGTCATATTTTCTAACGGCTTGTATTCGTTTTTCGTAAATTTCGGGGAATATGAAGCTTTCTTTTGAGAGGGGAGAATTAGAACCTCCCGCAGTTTTTCTCTCACTCGGTGCTAATAATATTTTCATGTCGTTACATTTGGACTATAAATAACGAATTATCTCTTTTTATTTCAAGTAATACATCACCTCTATCAAGGTCTTTTAAGAGTTTTTTAAGCGTTTCTATCGATTTAACTTCTTCCCATTTGCCGGTTTTAACCGTTTTAACTTTTAAGATAATATCACCTTTTTGAAGTCCTATAATCGCCGGATATGAATTAGGTGCGATTTTGTCTATAACGATTCGGTTTTTGTTTTCTTTTAACGTAACACCCTCAAGAAGTTTGATATCTTCTATCGTTTCGACTTTTGTTTTAAGTGCTTTTAGTTTTGCCGTTAGCGTTAGATATTTACCGTTTCTATAAACTTTGATTTTAACTTCGGTATTAGGAGATTTAAATGCGATTTTGTTTCTAAGCTCTCCTGCGTTTTTAACTTCTTCTCCATCTACCGCAACTATAATGTCTCCCGGTTTTAATCCTGCGGCTTTAGCGGCGCTTTTTGGCTCTACCTTGTTAATTAACACACCTTTTTCTATACCGTAAAGTTTGGCTTTGCTCGAATCGATATTGCTAATCATTACACCAAGATATCCTCTCTGAACTTTACCGTTTTTGATTAAAGAAGTAATTACGAATTTCATCATATTGCTAGGAATTGCAAATCCTATACCGTTATTTCCTCCGCTTTTGCTTATAATAGCGGAGTTTATTCCTATTAATCTTCCTTTCAAATCAACCAAAGCCCCTCCGCTGTTTCCGGGATTGATAGGTGCGTCCGTTTGGATAAAGTTTTCATAAGCGTTAAGTCCTATGGACGTTCTATTTAGTCCGCTTATAATTCCTTGCGTAACCGTTTCTCCAAGCCCGAAAGGATTTCCTACGGCTAAGACGACGTCACCGACTTTTATTTTGCTCGAATCGGCAATAGTAATAGGTTTGAGGTCTTTTGCGTCTATTTTTATAATAGCCACATCCGTTTTCGGATCCGTCCCTATTAGTTTTGCGGTATATTTAGTGCCGTCATGAAGTTTGACGATTATTTTTGTAGCTCCCGCTACGACATGATTGTTTGTAACTATATAACCGTCTTTTGTTACGATAACTCCGCTACCGAGTGCATACTCTTTGTGCTCTTTTGGTTCGCTTGGCATTTGTCCAAAAGGAGAGAAAAACTTTTTAAAAAACGGGTCTTCAAAAAATCTTCGAAATTGTTCGGGTATTTTTGTTTTTACGATTTTTTCGGTGGATATATTCACAACGCTCGGCACGACTTTTTGAACAACGGACGAATAAGACATAACTGCATAACTTTGCTCAGGCTTCATTCTTTGAATATCTGAATTGTCCGTTCTTAAGTTTAAACTTCCCGCCATTAACACTATACCGACGCTTATTGATAAAATAAGTTTTTTCATTTTCACTCCTTAAAAGTTAATTTCTTATAAAAGTATATATCAATATAATTAAAATGGCATTAAAAATATTAAATTTCTTAAAGTCTACTTAAAGTAATACAATAATAGTTCAAATTAACCCTCTACAAGAACCGCAAATTTGTTCGTGGCTATATTCAAAGACTTGAACAAGTTCAAATTTCCAAAATTTTACATTGTGACATTTTTTTTTCACCATTTTTCACCTTTCTTAGGTGCAATAATAAATATTTAAAAAAAAGAGGGGGATTGATTAAATTTTAATTGATTAAAAATTAAATTCTTTAATCTTAGAAGTAAGATTTTTTACGGAGCTTTCTAAAGATTTAATAATTGAAGAAATTTTTCCGATAACCGAAATATTTGTTTTTGATTTAGAGTCTATTTCAAGCATTGAATTATCGATATTTTTAATCTCTTTTTCTATACTTAAACTTTCTTCAATGGTTTTTTTGCTTGTTTCATATATTTCATTAGTTTCTTTTAATATATTAGTGGCTTTATTTCTAATTTCTCCAACCATTGATCCGATATCGGAGAAGTTTTGAGTGTTTTTATTCATCATATCGGCATAATTAGCTACACTTTGCGTAATTAGCTCTATTGTAGTTTTGATTTCATCTAAGCTTTTTTGTGTTCTTTCGGCAAGTTTTCTAACTTCATCGGCGACTACCGCAAATCCGCGTCCATGTTCTCCGGCTCTTGCCGCTTCTATTGCGGCGTTAAGCGCTAATAAGTTAGTTTGATCGGCTATTTCGTTAATAGTTACAAGAATTCCTTTAATATCATCCATTCTTGAGTTTAGCTCCTGCATTCCCCCGGAAATTTCTTGTTCTTGAGAATTGGTAATTTCGACTTTTTCGGATAATTTATTTATATTATTCGCAATAATGTTAATTTCTTTTGTTATGTTTTGAATGTCTTCTTGGACTATTTTATACTCGTTAACGTTATTTTCTAATTTTTCGGTGGTATTGTCGAGAAGTTTGGTAACTTTATCAATCAATTCCGAAGTAGTAATAGTAATGTTTTTAATCTCTTCAGAGCTTACATAAACATCTTTTGTAGAATTATCTACATTTT
>CAYSKX010000093.1:0-4527 GCA_964431845.1 uncultured Nautiliales bacterium
CTTAAACCTTGAAAATGACAAACAACAGCTAACGGCAAAGCAAAAAAACCTATAAAAATATCCCAATACTCTTTAAAAATATGCGTGGATTCGTCCAAATTAACTCCTTTATTAAAAGCTAAAAGCTAAAAGCTTAAAGCAAAATTATATGCAATATTGTCTTTATATAATTATACCTTAAAAGCTTTATGCTTTTAGCTTTGTGCTTTATACGTTTGCGAAGCAAACATGAAATGATTAGCGTTTTTTATCAAATAAACATCGCCGAAATTTTTAAAAAATTTAACGGCGGATTTTAAAGCGATAATTTTATCAAATTCTCCCAAAAAAACTTCGATTTTTATATTTTTTAATTCCTTAATTATTTTCCAATCGAAAGTAAACATTTCTTCCAATTCTTTTTCGCTACATTCAAACAAATCTACCGTTTTATTCTCAATCTTAAATTCTCCATTCTCCATTCTTCCCCCCGCTTTTTTAATAAAGTTTTCAATATATTTTTGTTTGTCTCGTTTGAAAGCGTTTATATTTAAATCTATTATTTTTTGATTATATGTAAAAAAAGCGGGTGAAAGAAGTTGAAGTTTATCTACTCGCTTATTCGTATCTAACACGTATCTAACCGCTTTTTGCGCTCCGTAACTAAATCCCGCAACACTAAATTCTCTCTCATCCAAATACTCCTCAAAAAGCCCCATTTCCCCTTTCAAACAAAATCCGCTAAAATATTTCATAAACCACCCCTAAATCCTCAATCCTCAATCCTCAATCCTAATTTTAACTTTTCAAACTCTTCTTTATGTATTACTTCTTTTTCAAGTAATACGTTATAAACCTTTTCAATCATATCCATATTCGTAGAATAGAGAATTTTCACTTCTTGCAATGCGCTATTTAATATCGAAACGATTTCACTTTCATCAGCAACAATATTTTCACTCATCGCATAATCTACAACCATCTTATACGCAATTTCTCTCGCTTTTTTTAAATCCATATGTGCATTTGAGTATTTTTCATTAAATCTATCTTCTACACCTACGCGTCCGGCAAGATAAACTAAAATTTTATTCATCATTTCCGTTTTTGAAATAATTTCTTTATCCTCTTCTTTAAAATCATCTTTTACAAGCGATATTCTTTCAAAATCAACACTCAACCATTCGGCTATTACGGCTTTACATGCCTGATAATAGCTTAAAATCTCTTTTTCTCTTGGATTATATGTTTGAAGTCTTTTTTTGCCGACTAACACTTTATCTTTAACCGCATAAAAGTCCTCTTCACCTACGAAATTTTTTTGTTGTTTTAAAGCGTAAATACTCGCTTCATTAACCAAACTCGCAAGTGCCGCACCACTAAACCCTACCGTCATTTTAGCGATATTTTCTAATTCACCTCTAAACGGTTTGTTTTTTAAATGCACTTTTAGTATCTCTTTTCTATCTTCAAGTCCGGGAAGTTCTATATGAACTCTCCTATCAAATCTACCCGGTCTAAGAAGCGCTTCATCAAGCAATTCGACTTTATTGGTAGCACCTATAACTATCACTCCGCTACTTCCTTCAAATCCGTCCATTTCGGTAAGCAATTGATTTAACGTCGATTCTCTTTCGTCGTTTCGTAAATTTCCTCTGCTTTTGCCTATGGCGTCTATTTCGTCTATGAATATAATACTCGGTGCTAAAAGTTTAGCTTTTGTGAAAAGATCTCTTACTCTCTTAGCCCCGACACCTACATACATTTGCACAAAGCTACTTCCGCTTTGATAGAAAAACGGCACTCCCGCTTCTCCCGCTAAGGCTTTTGCAATCAACGTTTTACCGACTCCCGGAGGTCCTACAAGCAAAACGTCTTTTGGCAATTCGACTCCAAAGGCTTTATATTTTTCCGGATTTTTCAAAAAATCCACAATTTCCACAAGCTCTTCTTTAACCTCGCTAATCCCCGCCACATCCGCAAACGTAACGTTCGAAGTCGTAGGTTTTACCACAAAATCCTTTTCGATTCCCGTTTCCATTTGAACTTGCAAAGTTTTTTGTTGAGGCGGTTGATCGGCACTCGGAGGAAGCGCTCTTTTTAACAAAACTACCAACAAAATCAAAAACCCGAAAACTATAATAACCGCTATTATTTGGGTTATAAGAGTTTTGATTTCTATTCCGCTTTCTTTCAAAACGGCGGTAATTAAAAGCAAAATCAGTATTAAACTAAGCGTCCATACGATTGTGCTGTTTTTATTCGACTTTTGCATAATTTACATCCTTTATTTCGTAATTTTCTATTTTTATCCATTTTCCTTTAATATCGTTATCGCTTTTTATAAGCATTTTGTTATAAAATTCATCATAACCTTCATAAAATCCTTTTTTGTAATTTTCCACATGAATATTTAACGCAATTTTATTTTTAATTCTGAAATTATAATTATTTTTTCGGACAATTTCTTCTATAATTTTAGCACGTTTTTTTGCGACATCTCCTCGCACGTCTTGTTTCAATAAAGCCGAATGCGTAAATTTACGCGGAGTAAATCTGAAAACATGAATATGCGTTAAGGGGTATTTTTTGAAGTTTTCAAGTGCTTCTTCCCAAATCTCCTCACTCTCTCCGGGATGAGCGACTATAAAATCGCTACCTAAAGCGATATTAAGTTCGGATAATTTTTCAAATAGCTCCAATGTTTGTTTGACTCTGTTTCTTCGTTTCATAATTCTAAGCATTCTATCGCTTGTGTGTTGAAGCGCAATATGTAAATGCTTCTCAAGTATGCCGTTTTGCGTTAGTTCGATTAGTTTATTATCAAGTTGAAAAGGCTCTAAACTGCCGAGTCTTATTCTTTTGACGCCTCTTATAAGAGATATTTTTTCTATTAATTCCGAAAGTGAAGTATCGGTATCTTTCCCGTAACTTCCCATATTAATCCCCGTTAAAACAAACTCGCTTATACCGTTTTGAGAGAGTATATTTATCTGCTCAAGTATCGTTTTTTCGCTAAGACTTCTTGAGTGTCCTCTAACTTTGGGGATAATACAATAAGCACATTCAAAATTACACCCTTCTTGAATTTTTACAAACGCTTTGGTTTTTGAATAGTTGGTAATTATTTTTTTATTTACGAAATCGAAATTCCCAAGCTTAATACCTTTGAAATTCAAATATTTATCAATCTCTTCTTTAAACTTATGCCCTATTACCGCTTGAATTTTACCGCTTCTTAAAAGTTCTTCTCCTATGCTATAAGCCGCACAACCCGTTAGTATTATGTTTTTGGTTTGTTTGTTTATATATCGCTTAAGATCCCTATCCGCGAAATTCGTAACCGTGCATGAATTAACGATTATCAAATCCGCTTCTTCTTCGTTCGAGACGATATTATTTTTTAAAACCTCTTTCATTATTTCGGTATCGTATATATTACTTCTACATCCGAACGTTTTAATAAATATTTTCATTTTTCGAGTAAATTTACAATTTTTTGCATTAAAATAGCATATTCTTTTAAATTAGAAAATATCTCTTCCGCTATTTTTTCATGATATGTATGTGATGAAAGATTTCTATCGTCAATCATTCTCAAAAGTATTTTAGCCTCATTCTCATCCAAATTAAAAACAATAAAAAATTCTCTTAAACAATTTTTCGGAGAAACACACTCTATTCCTTCATTTTCTAACAAATAATGTTTTATACTTTTCCACATAATTTCAACGGTAAATTCAAATCGTTGAATTGCAGAATCTCTAAAAAAAGAATAATAATCATTTCCTAAGTTTTTAAAAGATTCGTTTATTGCTTCATTTAATCTTTTTAATGATTTTTTAAAATCATTTAATCTTTTATTTACACCCATTTTATCATCTCCTCTTTTTTTAAAAAATCTATTTTACTAATATCTACTATATCTACTTTATAAATTAAATTACTCTCTTCTATAATATTTTTAAGTTCTACTATTTTATCTTTTAAATTCTCTTTAGATTCTATAGCTAAATCAATATCCGAATATTTTCTATTTTCTCCTTTTGCTCTTGAGCCGAAAAGATATACCTTAACATTGCTGTTTTTAAAATATTCTTTTAAAAAATTTTTCAAATCTTCAATATTATTTATCATTTAATTTTCCTTGTATAATAAATTAGGTGGTTGAGGAAGAAGCGTTGAGGGGTTTAAAATAATTCATAATTCCTATCCCCCTCTTTTCCTAACCACCTAATCTCCTTTTTTTTATCACATAATAAAATATAGGCAAATAAAACAAATTAAGCATCGTCCCCCATGCCAAACCGAAACCTAGGGCAATTGCCAGCGGTTGGAGTATTGCCGATTGTCCGCTTGGGAAAAACATAAGCGTTAATAATCCGAAAAACGTAGTAACGGACGTTAAAAGCACGGGTCTTAGTCTGTGAGATGCAAATTCAAGCACTTCGTCTTTATTTTTCGCTCTTTTTATAAAATCTATCATAACTATTCCGTCCTTTACTACACCTCCCGCAAGTCCTACGACTCCTTTCATACCGAGCATCG
>CAYSKX010000094.1:0-4500 GCA_964431845.1 uncultured Nautiliales bacterium
TTGATGCTAAATCTTTATATCAAGCAAAAGAAGTAATAGCGGCGGTAATGGAAAGCGAAAGCGGAAAAATTTTAGCTCTTGCAACTTCGAATCGTTTTAATCCTATGCATATTACAAAAAAAGATATTCCGAATATGCAAATAAGCGCTATAAGATATCTTTATGAGCCGGGTTCGGTGCTTAAACCTATTACGTTTGCAATTTTGCTTGAAAATAAAAAAGTAAACCCTTATGAAGTATTAAACGGTTACAACGGTAAATGGAAACCGGATTGGAGAAAAACATATATACGCGACGACGAGCCGTTTACTTGGATTAGTGCCGAAAATGCGATAGTTCATTCAAGTAATATAGCAATATCACAACTTGCTCTAAGACTTACAAATGTTGAATTTTACAAAGGACTTAAAAAATTCGGTTTTTCAAAATATAGCGGTATAGATTTACCTTACGAATTAAGAGGTGTTATAAGAAATTTAAGAGAGCTTAATTATCCTATTTATAAAACGACAACGGCTTACGGATACGGTATATTGGTGAATTTTATTCAACTTCTAAAAGCATACAATGTATTTAATAATAACGGAATTGCCATCTCTCCCGTAATAGCTGATGTTCCTACGAACAAAAAACGAGTAATAAGCGCAAAAACGGCAAACGAAATGCTTAGAATATTAAGAAAAGTAGTTTTAAAAGGAACCGGAAAAAACACATATATCGAAAACATTTTCACAGCAGGTAAAACCGGAACGGCACATGTAAGCATAAACAATCGCTACGAAAAAATTTATAACTCTTCTTTTTTCGGTTTTGCAAACGACAAAAATCATAAATACACCATAGGAGTTACATTTTTTGATATTAAAGCGGGATTCCCAAATTATTTTGCTTCCCACAGCGCAGTGCCGTTGTTTAAAAAAATAGTTACGATTATGCAAGATGAAAAATTGATAGGAGATTAAAATGGAAAATCTTTCTTTGAAATTTTTAATAGATACACTTAATTATAAATTTTTATCGCTCCCTTTATATAAAATATTAATTGCCTTTTTCATATTTTTCTTCTTTTTATTAGCACGAAAAGTTTTTACGTTACTTGTTTTATCTTTTCTAAAACGTCTCGTTTTAAAAACAAAAACCGAATTGGACGATAAATTTTTACATGCTATCAGAAATCCTCTTCGGTTTTTGTTTATTATAGCGGGAGTTTATTTTTTGTTTTATTTTCTTGAAACAAACAATTCAATTCTTCAACATCTATTAAAAGGACTTTTAATATTCGATTTGTTTTGGACAATTTACAATATAATTGCAGAATTTGAAGAGTATGTATATAAAATGCTTGGCAAATTTGGTAAAAGCTCAAAAGAACTTGCATCTTTTTTAATAAAAATCACCAAAGTTTTTATAATAACCGTCGGTATAGTGACGCTTCTTCAGGATTGGGGCATTAACGTAACGGGCTTTTTGGCTTCTTTGGGACTTGGAGGACTTGCTTTCGCACTTGCCGCAAAAGATACCGCGGCTAATATTTTCGGGGGCATTGCGATACTTACCGATAATATTTTCAAAATCGGAGAATGGGTTAAAATAGGCTTGGCCGAAGGAATAGTAGAAGATATAGGAATGCGGACAACTAAAATCAGAGCGTTTGATAAAAGATTAATAATTGTTCCAAATTCCGTAATAGCCAATTCAAATGTGGAAAATTTCAGCAGACGCGATAGACGACGTATAATGATGAGGTTAGGACTTACATACGATACTACTCTCGAAACTATGGAAAAGATACTCAAAGAAATAAGAGAAATGCTAATGACTCATCCGCAAATACATAACGAGCCTATTTTAATTTATTTCGACGAATATCAAGACAGCAGTTTAAGTATATTTTGTTATTTCTTCACAAAAACGGCAGTTTGGGATGAATATTTGAAAATAAGAGAGGATGTTAATTTTAAAATCAAAGATATTGTAGAAAAAAACAACGCTTCATTCGCTTTTCCTTCACAAAGTATATATTTGGAAAATCCGGTGGAAATCTCCAACAAAACAATATAAAAATATCATTTTGCCCCCTTTCATATTCCCATTTCAAGAATTCTCCAAAGTTTTTCAATCTCTTCATTACTAAAAAGAAGCGTTTTTTTCTCATCAAATAAAAGTTTTATTTTTTCTTCTTCAAATCCTTCACTCATAATGCACTTCGGATGAGCAGGAAGAAAACTTCTTGCTAATGCGATTTTTTCTTCCGTTTTTTGCTCGCATAAAAAACAAATCAAATCGTTATGAAGTCTTCCTTCTTTTTCTAAAAGAATCGTATAATGCTCGATAATCGCTCTTTTAACGTCTCTTTGATGCAATGCTTCGCATAGTTGATAAAGCGAATAGTAATAAAATTCGTCAATTTCGCTTACATCGGTAAAATGTTTGTTTAATAATCTTATATATTCTTTAAAAAAAAGCGTTTTTTGTATATCAAACAAAAAATTAAATGGTATTTGAGTCACATGCCGTAATCTTTTAATAGTCGTTTTAACCGATTCTTCAATATGAAAATCAATCAAATATCCGACATTTATATACGAATGTCTCGCTCCGTAAAATCTGTATAAAGAAACAACTTCTTTTTTTGTTAATATCCTAACAATCAAATCCTCTTCTCTTACTTTAACTGTATTTAAAATAAAACCTTTCATTTAGAAATTATAGCAAAAACAAAAAATTTATACCAAAAAACAAAACAAATCTGACATTTTCACCATTTGTAAGTTTTGGTGAAAGTGTGAAAATGTGAAAGTGGTGAAAATGTGAAAATTGTAAGAAGTTTTTTTGGTAATGGTATTACATTTTCAATTTTTTTACAAAAACTATATTTGAAAAACAAATCACAAAAATCCAAAATAAAAAATATAATCCAAAATTTATAATCAATAATTATTTCCTTTTTTGTATAATTGCAAAGAAATTAGGTTGTAGAGGCGATATAAGCAAAATTATATCTCCTCTGCAACCTCCATAAGGAGGCGTGTGATGTTTATTTTCACCGACAAGCTTAAGCAGAGTGAACAAATAATCATCAATTCTGAAAGACAAGTAGTTTTTTCAACCGTTGATAACAAAGATATTATCAATTGGTTAAAAAATCATTCTTTCCCGGAAAGCTTTATTGAAGATATACAAAGTGAAGAACAGTCCATCACATATGAAGAAGCGGAAAAGTTTAAATTTTTGGTTTTAAAATATATCAAATTCGATGAAGAAGAAAATCTTTTATACGACGATTCCAATGTCGTAATTATTATTACAGAATACAAACTGTTTATACTCGCAGAAGAGAGGGAAATAGTCGTAGAACTTGCAAAAAAATTCGCAAAAAGAAGACATAAATATAAAAATTTCGAATTTCTTTTATATCAAATAGCCGATATTTTAATAGATAACACTATTTTGATTATAGACGTTATAGACGAAGCGCTTGAAAATTTAGAAGATTCCATTTTTCATGAAGATATAGAAGAAGACGAACTTCAAAAAGATATTTATTACGCTAGGCGAACATTAAATAGAATTACGAAAGTCGCAATTCATGAAAAAGATGTTTTAAACAGAACGTATCATAGATTTAATAACGAACTCAAAGAAAACCTAAAATATGAATTTATCGATTTAAACGAGCACTTGAAATATTTAATTAACGAATCGAAAACCTTGCTTGATAGAACGGGGTATTTACTAAACTTGCATATGGGTATTCTCTCAACAAGAATGAATAAGGCAATGCAACGACTTGCCGCCATTTCATTAATATTTTTACCGCTAACGTTCATAGTTGGAAATTACGGAATGAATTTCGAATATATGCCGGAACTTCACTGGAAATACGGATATTTAGTAACGTGGGGAATTAATCTTACGATTGCGGGAAGTATTTATTGGTGGCTTAAAAAGAAAAAGTGGATTTAAAAAATTTACCACCTTTTTATTTATCTGATAATTATCGCTTTAATCTCCGTCATATCTTCAATAGCGAATCTTGCACCTTCTCTTCCTATGCCTGAGAGTTTAACTCCTCCATAAGGCTGAATATCAAAACGCAAGGTCGGGATATCGTTAATTATAACGCCTCCGGCTTCAAAATCGTCAATCGCCTTATTCATCAAATCAACTCTGTTGCTAAACATAGAAAATTGAAGACCGTATGGGGAATTGTTCATTTTTTCGACGGCTTCTTCATACGAGGATACTTTTACTAAGCTTACAATAGGAGCGAAAACTTCTTCACACACCACATTCATATCGTCTGTTACATCAGCTAAGATACTCGGAGTTAAGACATTATCCTCTCTTTTGCCTCCGACAATAAGTCTCGCACCTTCTTTTATTGCGCTTTTTATCCAATTTTCGGCTCTTATTGCCGCTTCTTCGTTAATTAAAGGTCCCATAAACGTTTCTTCTTCAAAAGGACTTTCGACTTTAAGTTTGCCGGCTTCAAGGCTT
>CAYSKX010000095.1:0-4494 GCA_964431845.1 uncultured Nautiliales bacterium
AGCAATTAATTCATATTCAATATCATTTAAATAAATTTCAAAAAAATCAACTTTGTTTAAAATAATACATAAATTTTTCAAACTCCGTTTATATCTTCTAATTATATCATTAAAAGGAATAAAATGTCCCTCTTTGCTTTTCGCTCTAATTTCCACCCTTTTAATATTTTCTTTCACAATGCTTACATATACATATATCAACTCAACTTTATAATTTTTCCTTTTTGCCAAATTGATTAATTTAAATATATACTTTCCGCTTAACGTTGTCTCAATCAAAATATCATTTTTATTATCCAAAGCCTCATTAAGCCTTTTTAAAAACCTTTTACCAGCTTCAATATTGCTAACTTTTTCGTTAAACATAATTTCATCGGCATTTAAATAATAATAATCGAACTCTTTAATAAACTCTTTTGCAAACGTCGTTTTACCGCTACCGTTAGCTCCCGCAACGATAATTAAATTCATTTTCTCGTAATTTCTTTACACAAACCAACAAAATATTTCGCATTTTCTACAGGCACATCCGGTAAAATTCCGTGTCCGAGGTTAAATATATGCCTATGTCCTTTCATAATTTCGGCTATTTTAGTAACCGCTTCTTTTATCGCCGTTTTCGAATAAAGACGGGTCGGTTCCATATTCCCTTGAAGTGTGTAATTATCTTCGAAAATATTAAGCGCATAATCTATCGGCGTCGCCCAATCGACACCGACCACATCAAACTCTCCGTCCATTTCGTCCATATAAAGCCCTACGCCTTTAGAAAAGAGTATTACGGGAATATGAGGATGTTTTGCTTTGATATTTTTTGCAATTTCTTTCATATAATTCCACGAAAATTCAAAAAATTTCTCCCTCTCAAGCGCTCCTCCCCAACTATCAAACACCATAACGGCATTCGCTCCGGCTTTTATTTGTTTGCTTAAATATTCCGTTGTTTCTTTCGTATTGAAAGCAAGAAGCCTATGTAACATCATAGGATTCGAATAAACTAGCTTTTTGATTTTCGCATACTGTTTGCTTCCTCTTCCCTCAACCATATACGTAGCAATAGTCCAAGGACTTCCGGCAAATCCTATAAGAGCTTTTTCCTCGGGTAGTCTTTGCCTTATAAGTTTAACGCCCTTATATACGTATTCGAGTTTCTCATCCGCAAAGCTATCTAAATTTTCGATATCTTCTTCGGTATCTATCGTTTTATCGAAAATCGGTCCCACTCCTTTTTCAAATCTTAAAGGAAGTCCCATCTCCATAGGCAAATTCAATATATCGCTAAAAAGTATAGCCGCATCCACATCAAGTATATCAATAGGCTGAATAGTAACTTCCGCCACTACTTCGGGATTTCGTGTCATATCCAAAAAGTTTCCGATTTTACGCCTAACTTCCATATATTCGGGCAAATATCTCCCCGCTTGTCTCATCATCCAAACCGGCGTATATTCCGTTTCTTTACCAAAACATGCATCAACAAAAATCATTTATTCTCCTTTATAATAAGCTAAAAACAATATATATTATGTATTCAATTTTTAATTTCAAAATTTCTATTTATTTCATAAATAAAAAAAACCAAAAAAATTAAAATTGTAAAAAATCCGAAAAACACATACCCCATTACATATCCTTTAATTTATTAATTTCTTTAATTAATTTTAACAAAATCATCACATCTATAATAACAAACATTACCAATAAAACATTAATCAAAATAAGCTCTAAATCATTAAGCGCTTTATAATGCAAAAATTCAAAACTAAAAAGTCCAAATACGGAGGCTAATAAAAAGAAAAACGAAGTTTTTAAAAACCCTACCCATTCTTTTTGTTTATCTATATCCGCCATTATTTAAAAATTCCCTTTTCCATATGATATTCACATTTGTTCATATCTATATTTTCACCGTTCATTCCGAAAAGTCTTTTAATGGATGAAACGAGAATATCAACCTCCGCACTATCCGCCATTTTTCTAAGAGTAATATTAGGATTATGCAAAAATCTCTTAAATGCGTTATGAAGCACTTTTTCGACTTCATCGGCCACATCAGCGGGAATGTATTTTTTCTTAACGGCGTTTTGAAGCGATAAATTCGCACATTCGCGCGCTTTTTCTTGTAAAAATTTAATTACGGGATCTATCGAAACGGATTGAAGGTATTTTTCAAAATCATCCGCACATTTTTCTATTAGTTGATTTGCAAAATCGAGCTCTTTTTGTCTTTTTTGTATATTTTTTTCGCTAATTTCTTTAAGTCCGTCAACTTCTATTAACGTAATATTTTCTTCACATTCGGATAATTCTATATCGTTAGGTATGGCAAGATCAAACCAAAGTCTTTTAAAAGAAACAGACTTGATATGTTCTTGCCTTATTACCGGATAATTTGAAGCGGTAGCGCTAAAAAGCAAACGATAATTATTTATTAATTTCGGCAATTTTTCCAAAGGATGGACATCTATATTCACTTCATCGCCTAATTCTTCTTTAAGAGAAAAAGCGTTTTCAATAGTTCTATTTACCAAAATTATATTCACACCCTCTTTTATTAAGTTTTTACAAACAATCCTAGCGGTATCTCCTACTCCCACTACGACGGCACTATATCCGCTTAAATCTTGTAAAATTTCTTTCGCTTTCCTAACGGCAATACTCGCAACCGAAACCGGCTCACTTGAAATTTTCGTCTGATTTCTAACTTTTTTCGCACACTTAAAAGAAAAATGAATAAGCCTTGTTAAATCCTGAGCTATAAAATGTTTTTCATATGCTTCATAAAAAGCTTCTTTAAGCTGTCCGGTAATTTGAGTTTCCCCAACTACCATAGAATCAAGAGACGCCGCTACTTTAAAAATATGCTTAACCGCTTCTTTATCTTCAAAAATTTCGGCTTTAACAAGCTCTTCGGGAGTTATCACCTTTTTAAACACGACATCATAAAGTTTTGTCAAGTCATGCTTTTTATCAAAAACCACCTCGATTCTATTACACGTAGAAAGCAAAAAAACTTCTTTAAAATCTTTAAAATCTTCTAAGGTAAGTTTCGCTAACTTACTTCTTAAAACAACATCCGAATTTCTGTAATTAAAGCTTATTATAAAATACATATCCGACCTTTTGATAATTATTAATTTTGAATTTTGAATTAAAATTCTAAAACCTAAACCCTAAATCCTAAATCCTCATTTTTCACTTTTCACTTTTCACTCTTCACTTTTCACTCTTCACTTTTCACTTCCCTCCACTCTCACCGGCTCGGAAACTTTCGAAAGAATAGCTGCCGATAGCGTTACTATCACAACGGCAAACCATGCACCCATTCCCGCAAAAATGATATTTATCCACCAATATCCCTCAGCCGTTCCTTGTCCATAGCTGTGAAGACCTTGCGCTATATAAAAATTCACTCCGAAATATGTCATCAACACAAAGAAAAAGCTCAAAAAGCTTAAAAGTGAAAATATAAATTCGCCTCTTAATTTCGGAATCATTTTTCCATGAATTACAAGTGCGTAAATTATCATCGTAATCAAACTCCATGTTTCTTTCGGATCCCATGACCAATATCTACCCCAGCTTTCATTTGCCCATACACCGCCAAGAAACGTTCCGATACTTAAAAGCGCCAAACCTATATACAAGGCTATATAAATAATATTGTTAAGCTGTTTAATTTGATTATCGAGATTTTTGTATTTTTTAAGAGCAAAAAGTATAAGATTAAGCAATCCTAACATGCTTCCCACACCCAAGAAACCGTAGCTTGAAGTTATAACCGCAACATGTATCAAAAGCCAATAAGATTTAAGCACCGGAACCATATTCGTAATTTGAGGATCTATATTATTTAAGTGCGCTACCATCATAAACATTCCGGCTACAAACAATCCAGCACCCAAAGAAAGCATAGATTTTCTAAAAAATATAAGCGATGCAAAAGCACTGCCCCACGCAATAAAAATAATCGATTCATATGAATCCGACCAAGGTGCATGTCCTGCGATATACCACCGTAATATCATATTCAAAGTATGCGCAGTTAAAGCCAAAACTCCTATAAAATATAAAAGTTTTTCTATCTTGAGAAATTTTTTTTCTTTTAATATTTCTATAAATCCTATTATTATAAAGATTATACCGAGCAATGAATAAATACCGAGCAATTTAGGAAAAATCTGCCAATGATTGTATCTTAGCTCCCATTTTATTTTGTTTTTATTCGGTAATATAGGGGATGAATACTCTTTTTGGATTTCATAAATATTATTTGCAATTTCAGACGTTTTTTTCGTATCAAAATTTTTTAAAGCATTTACAAGTTCGGCGAACTGATTTATATAAAAATTACCCGTAAAAGGACTTATTTTTTTTTCGGCAACCATTTTTTGAATTTCAAAAGGCGAATACCATCTATAATTTTCCTCTTTTGCTTGCACAGTCGGATACATTTTGAAAATATTACCCGTATATACGAGAAAAGAAACATAA
>CAYSKX010000096.1:0-4478 GCA_964431845.1 uncultured Nautiliales bacterium
ACTAATAATAGGATGGAATTAACGGCGGTAATAGAAGCTTTGAAAGCTTTAAAAGAACCTTGGGAGATTGATTTGTATTCCGATTCGGAATATGTTTTAAAAGGAATAAGCGAGTGGATTTTCGGTTGGATTAAAAAAAACTTCAAAAATGTCAAAAATCTGGATTTATGGAAAGAATACATCAATGTAAGCAAAAAACATAAAATTAACGTAAATTGGATAAAAGGACATTCCGGACACAAAGAAAATGAAATTTGTGATAAAATTGCAAAAGAAGAAGCTTTAAAAAGGAAAAAATAATGCTTATTTCTGAAGAGAAAATTAAAGAATATTTACAAAATATTCCTCCTTTACCCGAGAGTGCGGCAAAAACGCTACAATATTTAAAAGAGGGTGATTTAAAAAAAGCTGCTATCGAAGCCGATAATGATTTGGTTTTAAAAAAGCAAATTGAAAGTGTTGTAAATTCAGCATATTTTTCTTTACCGAATAAAGTTGAAAATACAGTTCAACTTTTTACAATGATAGGACTTGAAATGGCAAGTAGTCTTGTTTATACCCATATAGTGTCTCTTCTTAAACCAAAAAAGTGGAGTATTTTTGATATTGATTTTAAAAAATTACAAATTGAATTTTTGGCATTATATGAAAAATATATGATTTTGGAATTTGACAAAAAAACATATAAACGTTTTCATGAAATAGGAGCGATTATCCCAGTTGCCGTTTGTGTGTGTGATATGCTTCTTGGAGAAAAAAAGAATGAATTGAAATTAATTACCGATTCTTCCCCTTTAGAAATAGGCACAATACTAAAAAGAATGACCGGTGTTACGCTTTTTGGTATAGCTGCGGAAATTGCTAAAACATGGGGGATAAAAGAAGAAAAATGTAATATTATTCAAAATAGTGAATGTTTAGAATGCGAAAATCCTATAAGCGCGCTTACTCACTTTTTGTTTTTTTATTTGGTAAGCAAATCCGCTTTTATGGATTTGAATTCGTTAATAGAATTTAAACCCGAATGCATGGAATTGATACCCAAAACAACACAAAGGATAATAAATGCAAATCAATGAACTTGAAAAGAGCTTGGGATATCGGTTTAAAAATAAAAAATTGATAACCGAGGCTCTAACACATAGAAGTTATAAAAAAGAAGCGAATGCTAATAACGAAAGATTGGAATTTCTTGGGGATGCCGTTATGGATTTAATTGTGGGGGAGTTTCTTTTTGTTCTGTTTCCAAAAGCGGAAGAAGGTATTTTATCAAAACTTAGAGCTTCTTTGGTAAATGAAGATTCGTTTATGAGATTGGCGAAAAGATTAAATCTCGGTAAATTTTTGTATCTTTCTCCTGCCGAAGAAAATAACAACGGTCGTGAAAAACCGTCGATTTTATCAAGTGCTTTTGAAGCCGTAATAGGAGCTGTGTATCTCGAAGCGGGATTTGACAAAGCGCAAGAAGTAGCACTTAGACTTCTAAAAGAAGAATTTCCCGTTATTACTCCCGAGGAGTTACTTAAAGATTATAAAACGACACTTCAAGAAATTACTCAAGCACATTTCGGAGTAGTCCCGGAATATAAACTTATAAGCTCAAGCGGTCCGGATCATAAAAAAGAATTTGAAATAGGCGTATTTATTAATGATAAAGAATACGCAAAAGCTAAAGGAAAAAGCAAAAAAACAGCTCAACAAGAAGGCGCGAGATTAACTATAGAGATTCTTAAAAGGGAGCTTGATTTGAATTGAGAATTTAGAATGAAGAATTGAGAATTAAAGAAATGAAAAGTGAAAAATGAAAAGTGAAAAGTTACATTTTCACTATTTCACCACTTTCACTAAAGGAAAATAATGTTTAACAGTTTTGGAGAAATTTTTAGATGGACAACATTTGGCGAATCACACGGAAAAGCCATAGGTGTAATTATTGACGGCGTTCCTGCCGGACTTGAATTTGACGAAGAGTTTTTGCAAAGCGAACTCGACAAACGAAAACCCGGTAAAAACAGATTTGCAACCGCGAGAAAAGAAAGCGACGAAGCGGAAATTTTAAGCGGTGTGTTTGAAGGAAAAACAACGGGCACTCCCATAGCGATAGTAATTTTTAATAAAAATCAAAAAAGCAAAGATTATTCGAATATAAAAGATATTTTTCGTCCCGGTCATGCGGATTTTACGTATTTTCACAAATACGGTATTAGAGATTATAGAGGCGGAGGCAGAAGTTCGGCAAGAGAAACCGCGGCAAGAGTGGCGGCGGGGGCCGTTGCTAAAATGCTACTAAAGGAGCTTGATATACGGATACAATCCGGCGTAATTGAAATAGGCGGTGTGAGAGCTGAAGAAGAAAATTTCGAATATGCCAAAAACTCCACTATTTTCGCACTTGATGAAAAAGCCGAAAAAGAATGGATAAAATTGATAGACGAAAAAAAAAACGAACATAATTCCTTAGGCGGAGTCGTAAAACTAAAAATCGATAATTTACCCGTAGGACTCGGAGAGCCGATTTATTATAAATTGGACAATATCCTTGCAAGCGCTATGGTAAGCATAAACGCCGTAAAAGGTATTTATATAGGCAATACCGGAGCGCATAAACTAACAGGAAGCGAAAACAACGACGAAATAAACAAAAACGGATTTTCAAGTAATAACGCCGGAGGAGTGCTTGGAGGAATTAGTAACGGCGAAAGCGTAGAAGCCGAAATATATTTTAAGCCCACCCCTTCAATATTCAAACCTCAAAAATCAATAGATATTAACGGAAACGAAGTTGAAATTGATTTAAAAGGAAGACATGACCCTATTGTCGCTATTAGAGGAAGTGTCGTCGTGGAAGCTATGGCGGCATGCGTAATCGCTGATATGCTTATGCTTAATATGACGAGAAAATTAGATAATATTAAAAAGATATATTTGTAATTTTTTTCATTTCCCATGCTTTAAACCAAAATTTTTTTAGTGCTTTTTTTTCTCTCCATCCTATTTTGTAATAGATAGTATTGTCAAGATATTCTTTGGCTTCTTTGGTTGCAATGCCTATCGATATAGCGTATTTTTTCAAAATCGAGTAAGGGATTTTTTGTTTTTTGCTTAAAAATTTATTTATTAATTTTTTGTATCGGTTATGATTTTTGTTGGTGCAAAATAGAGCAAAAACAAAAGGAAGGGAATATTTTTTATACCAAATTTCAGCTAAATCGATACAATTCGTTTCTTTAAACGCCTTATCTCCTATTACGACTTTACCTTTAATATTTAAAATTTTCGCTAAGACGTTGGATGTTGCGGATTCTTTATCATCTCCCTCTCCCGGACATACTAAAACCGTCCTAACTTTTCGTTTTGCGGCTATTCCGGCATTTAGGCATTTTTTGTTTTTTGCTTTGATTGAAGATATAAAAGCGGCTTCGATTATGCCTTTTTCAAACCAATTATTTACTTTTGAAGGGTAAGATTTTTTGATTTTTATCCTTTTTTGTTTCAAAAATTGGTAAAATGGCAAAAGATTTAAATAATCGATATGTCCTAATTTCATATTAACCTTTTTATTGAAATTATAGCATAAAGGATACACATGATAACAGTAGAATTTTTAGGTCCTATAAAAAAAGATAGCGTAAAATTAGACGTTAAGAATTTAAAAGAACTAAAAGAGATTTTAAGCCGTGAAGAGGAAATAAAAAAATGGCTTCAAAATTCAGCCGTTGCAATTAACGATAAAATAGTCACGTCACTTGATATCGAGCTCAAAGACGGAGACAAAGTAGCGATTTTACCGCCTGTTTGCGGAGGATAAATAAGAATGGAGAATTGAGAATGGAGAATTGAGAATGGAGAATTGAGAATGAGAATTGAGAATGGAGAATTGAGAATTAAAAAAAATGAAAAGTGAAAATTTAGGATTTAGAAATAAAAACCTTAAAGTTTTAAGCGATAAATAAAGAAGGAGTGGTAATGTTGGAGGTATTTAAAGGCGGAGTGCCCGTAATTGATACGCTTGAGAGGTGGTATGAGGAATTCAAATTTCAAGGTTACGGGGCTATGATACCGTTTATCGGAATTGTCAGAGACGATAACGGAATTGAGGGGCTTAGTTTTGATTTGTATTTGCCTATGCTAAACGAATGGTTTAAAAAATGGCAAAACTTAGACGACTGCAAGATAGCAATGGCACACAGTTTCGGAGATGTTTTAGTGGGTGAGACGAGTTTTTTGTGCGCTATTTGGACAAAACACAGACGTGAGGGCTTTAGATATCTTGAAGAATTTGTGGAGGATTTCAAAGCAAACGCACCTATATGGAAATATGATATAAAAAATAACGAAAGAATATTTGCCGAAGATAGAGCAAAAAAACTTCCGGGAGCGGGAATATTAAGTGAAAAATGAAAAGTGAAAAATGAAAAGTAATAAAATAAACCTAAATTTTTCACTTTACACTTTTAATTTTTAACTTTAAATAAGGA
>CAYSKX010000097.1:0-4473 GCA_964431845.1 uncultured Nautiliales bacterium
TTCCTCCTGATTTACTTTCATCACCTTTCCATGATATAAAATACCATTTACCTCTGCTTGTAAGATATGTTAAGTCTATATCATAAACCTTATTAGGATTTTCTTGAAGCTCTTTTGTTACTCTTTCTTTCAATGCAATAATTGAAGGATGAAGTCTAAGTTGTAATATATTATAAACTTTTTTTCCGGTTTCTTTTTCAATTTCTTTTAAAGCGTCTATATTCCAAGGATTAAGTACTAGAGGTTTTTCACATATTGCATCACAACCGCTTCTTAAAGCCCATCTTATATGAGCATCATGTAAATAATTAGGGGTTGTTATACTTACATAATCAATTTTCTGACCGTTTCTTTTAAGTTTATCTATATGCCTGTCAAACCTCTCAAACTCCGTAAAAAAATCGGCTTCGGGAAAATAATTATCAATAACACCTACACTATCACACTTATCAAGTGCCGCTACAAGCTTATTTCCGGTTTTTTTAATTGCCTCCATATGTCTTGGTGCTATATATCCGGCCGCTCCTATTATGGCAAATTTTTTCATAAAAACACCTTTGTATTAATATTATTTAAGAGTGTCGAATGCTATAAATTTACCTTTTTATATCGACTGAAGCCGGCGTTACATAAAAATTTGTAACACGGGAGCAGAATAATAGTTATCATTTAATCCCGCACTAAAACCGGTAAATAATATTAGACAATTCATAACTAATCTCTTAAATAAATATCTCTCGTATAAACTTTATCTTTTATTTTTTGTAAGTTTTCATCAATTCTGTTTGCAAGTATTATATCGGACTTTTTGGCAAACTCTTCAAAATCATTCACAAAGTCCACTCCCTCAATTTCATTGCCATTTGCCGTAGGTTCATAAACTATTAATTTCACAAAAGACTTTAGCATTTTCATTACATCAAATATTGCACTACTTCTAAAATTATCGCTTCCAGCTTTCATAACAAGCCTATAAACTCCCACCGTTTTCGGGTTCATATCAAGAATTCTTTTGGCTATAAACTCTTTTCTTGTTATATTACTATCAACAATTGCCTCTATCAGTCTTTGAGGAATATTTTCTATAATATAGTTTGCAAGCAACTGCTTAGTATCTTTCGGTAAGCAATATCCTCCGTATCCAAAACTCGGATTATTATAATAATTCCCTATTCTCGGATCAAGACAAATTCCTTCGATTATATCTTTGGTATTTAAACCTTTCATTTCGGCATACGTATCAAGTTCATTAAAAAATCCTACTCTCATAGCAAGATACGTATTTGCAAACAATTTAATAGCTTCAGCTTCCGTATTGTTGGTAAAAAGCAAAGGAATTGTCTCTTTAAAAGCTCCATCTTTTAATAAGTTAGCAAAAATTTCTGCTTTTGTTGATTCTTCTCCTACAATTATACGACTTGGGTATAAACTATCAAACAGCGCTTTGCCTTCTCTTAAAAATTCCGGCACGAAAAATATATTTTTATAATCAAACTCTTTTTTTATTTTTTCTGTATATCCTATCGGAATAGTCGAACGAATAACAATTGTAGCCTTAGGGTTTATTGCTATTACGTCTTTTATAACGCTTTCAATGGATTCGGTATTAAAATAATTGGTAATCGGGTCATAATCGGTAGGAGTCGCCACCACTATATATTCGGCATCGGTGTAAGCTTCTTTTTTATCGGTTGTAGCTTTAAGATTTAGCTCTTTTGTTTGGAAAAATTCCGTTATTTCCTTATCTTCGATAGGTGAAATTCTTTTATTTATAAGCTCGACTTTTTGCGGTATTATATCTAACGCAACCACTTCATTGTTTTGCGATAAAAGCACTGCATTACTAAGTCCTACGTATCCCGTTCCAGCTATCGCTATTTTCATTAATTATAGCCTCCCATCCACAATAGATTTGTCAAAAAAGCTCTTTATATCATAAATCACTAAAGAATTTTGAATTTTTGATTTTAAATTTTGAATTTTTGATTCTATTTCTTTAAACTCTTTATGAGCTACCGCTAATATTATTCCATCATAATTTTCTATTTCACATTTTCCATTTTCCATTAATTCTATACCGTATTCTTGTTTTACTTCTTGTGGGTCAGCCCAAGGATCACACACATCCACTTCCACTCCGAAATCTTGAAATTCTCTTATTACGTCTATTACACGAGAATTTCTAATATCGGGACAGTTTTCTTTGAAAGTTATTCCAAGCACTAATACTTTACTTCCTTTTATCGTATGTCCTTTTTGTATCATAAGTTTAATTATTTTATTTGCTACGAATATTCCCATATTATCATTTAGTCTTCTTCCCGCAAGTATCATTTCGGGATGATATCCTATTTCTTTCGCTTTATATGTCAAATAATATGGATCTACTCCTATACAATGTCCTCCAACAAGTCCCGGAGTAAAATTCAAAAAGTTCCATTTCGTCCCAGCCGCTTTTAATACCTCCCCCGTATCGATGTTTAATTTATCAAATATAAGCGCAAGTTCGTTTACGAACGCTATATTTATATCTCTTTGCGTGTTTTCTATTACTTTTGCGGCTTCGGCTACTTTAATTGACGGAGCTAAATGGGTTCCGGCTTCTATGATACTTGCGTAAAGTTTGTCTATTTCTTTTGCAATTTCGGGGGTTGAGCCTGATGTAACCTTTAGTATCTTAGATACCGTATGTTCTTTATCTCCGGGATTTACTCTCTCCGGGGAATATCCTGTGTAAAAGCCTTTATTAAATTTAAGCCCTGATACTTTTTCTAAGATAGGAACGCATACTTCTTCAGTACATCCAGGATATACGGTTGATTCGTATATTACGATATCGCCCTTTTTCAAAACTTTTCCTACGGTTTCGCTGGCTTTGATTAAAGGAGTTAAATCAGGGTTTTTGTGCTTGTCTATAGGGGTTGGCACTGTTACTATATAAATATTTGCTTCTTTTATATCTTCAAGGTTAGTAGTTAGTGATAAGTGATTAGCGATTAGCAACTTGTTGTATTTCGGTAAAACAGACTTCAATTCTTCTTCACTGACTTCAAGCGTGCGATCAATTCCCTTGTTTAATTCTTCTATTCTTTTAAGATTTATATCAAAGCCTATTACTTTATATTTTTTTGCAAAAGCTACGGCAAGCGGCAATCCTACATAGCCCAAACCTATTATGGCAAGTGTTTTCATTTTCTTCCTTTTTTGATTATTAAATAAACTAAAATATCTCTTAATATCTCATCTTTATTTCATATTTCACACCAATATCGTAATTAGTGTCAAATTATATCAATTTTACTATCGTCATTTAAAAAAAATTTTAATATTATAATGAATTATTATATTTTTTGGCAAAATCCAAAGCTTTTTTGACATTATCGCCTTCTACCAAAAACCCTATAGCGCCTTTGCAATCTTCTATACCGCCTGAAAGTATTACTTTCGCTTCTAAGCCGAAAAGGATTTTAAAAGCTTCAATTTCCGTAAAAACTTCTCCTTTGAAAAATCTAAGCATTGCGATTTTATTACCGGTGGCAAAATCGACGTTTTGAGATGTTTCTACAAAAAAAGGGATAAGTTTTTCGTGAGTTACAGGAATAATTATTTTAGCGCCTTTACATACCGCTTTGATATATAAATTCCCGTAAGTTCCTCCATTAGGGTCCGCCGCTGCTACCGCTGCATGTTTTTTGCCGTTTTCATACCATAAAGCATTGGCACCTTTTATGAATATATCATCACTGTTAATGTCGAAATCTTTAATATCGACTAAATTTGTGTTTTGGATAACGACTGGATTATCTCTATCGGAGTTAATATTGAATATACCCTCTTTATTGCAACCTGCAACATACGGTTTGGAAATTTTTATTTCAAGGTAACGCAATAAATAGCAATTAGTTGTTCCATATGCGATATAAACTCTTTTCGTAAAATCGATATATTTAATGAGAGCTTTTGCTATTAAATGTTTAGCGCTCGGGACTGTTAGTAGTATTTGTGCTTTCATTGTTTTCACCTTGCATCATTTTAGTTAAATCTGCAGCTTTTGCCGAATCCATTTTCGCTAAGATTTTTGCTACGATTTTAGGTTGAAGTTTTTGAAGTATTTTTAGCGCATCGTCGGATTTCATATTCGAAAGTATTTGTGCGGCGTTTTTAGGACGCATTTTTGCATAGCTTTGAGTGATTTTGTCAAGTTTGGCTTTTTTAATCTCTTCTAAGATTTGTTTGTTTTTTTTGACTAATTCTTCGATTTGTTTTTTTTCATTTTCTATCTTCGCAAGCGTTGCGTTAATTTCGGTTTGCTTTTGTTTGAGTTTGGCTTCTTTTTTTTTCATCAACGCCATATACGTATTTTTAAGCGCTTCGAAAGCCTCTCGCTTTTCCAACAACTTCTCCGCCTCCGCCTCAAGCTCCGCTCTTTTTTGATCAAATATCTCATAACAATCAAGCAGTTTTTGCTTATCA
>CAYSKX010000098.1:0-4469 GCA_964431845.1 uncultured Nautiliales bacterium
AAATTTTCCAAAAGTTGATTTTGAAGAAAAATTAAAAAGAGACGAATGTTGGAATTATTAGAGAAAAATGTAGGATGTAAGATTGAGGGGTTAAAAAAATATAAATATAAAAAATATCTAAATCTTAAAACCTAATTTTGTAACGTCGACTTTAGTCGGCAGGAACTATTACCGGAAAAAGTTGATGTAAACATAGAAAAAGCAAAACTTGGTAAGTTACTTTTTTTGATACGAATTTTTCAAAAAGATAAAAAAGTAAGTTGCACAAGTTGTCACAATCCTGCTTACGGTTGGGCGGATAAAAGAAAAGTTTCAATAGGGGTATTCGGACGTAAAGGAACAATTCAAAGCCCCACATGTTTAAATAGTAGATTTAATTTTAGATAATTTTGGAACGGACGTGCAAAAGATTTAGTAGATCAAATAGACGGTCCTATTCATGCACATGTAGAAATGGATTTTAGCAATAAAAGAAGTTGAAAAATATATAAATTCAAATAATTTATATAAAAAACTATTTAAAAAAGTTTATAAAACTAATTATGCAACTTATAATATGTTTAAAGACGCAATTGCCGAATTTGAAAAAGCTCTTATAACTCCGAATTGCAAATTTGATCTATATTTAAAAGGAAAAGCTAAACTTACACCGTTAGAAAAAAGGATATGTTTTATTTAAACAATATGGTTGTATTACATGTCATAACGGAGTAAATGTAGGAGGTAACTCATACCAAAAAATGAGACTTATAAAAGGATAGAAAAAAAGATGCAGCGATAGATACGAAATTACCCACAACCCTTTAGATAAATACATATTTAAAGTCCCCTCTCTTAGAAATATAGAATTAACCGCTCCTTATTTTCATGATGCAAGAGCTAAAACTCTCGAAGAAGCTATAGATATTATGGCTGATGAAAATTTAGGTTTAAATATTGATAAAGAAGATGCTAAAGCAATTATAGCTTTTTTAAAAACTTTAACAGGTGAGCAACCGGCAATAATAAAAGGCGAATAATGGGTAAAATAAAATAAAATATTTTTTAATAATGCTTATAGGAGCGTTAATAATTGTTTTATTGGTCAAATTCAACACTTATACACGATATTATTATAAAAACAACAATCAAATTATAATAAAGAAATGAACGAAAAAACACAAATAGGTAAAAATATCGAATTAGCGATATCAAGCTATCAAAGATAATAGAATAATTCCTTATTTTCAACCTATTATAGATTCAAAAACTCTGAAAATAGCCAAATATGAAGTTTTAGCAAGAATACTGCATAATAATGGCGAAGTTCAATCTATATATATCCGTATTTGCAAATTGCAAAAGATAATAAACTTTATTCCGAAATTACTAAAATAATATATACAAAAGCATATGAAATATTTAAAAACAATAATGAAAAATTTTCACTTAATTTATCTATAGATGACATTTATGATGAAGAAATAGTTGACTTGATAAATAAACTGTTTGTAAATAGTTCTTTATCAAAACGTCTTACTTTCGAATTATTAGAAAGCGAAGCTATTCAAGATTATAAAATAGTTGAAAATTTTATAACTCAAACAAAAAAGAACGGCATTACGTTTGCAATAGATGATTTCGGAAGCGGGTATTCTAATTTTGCTCATATTTTAAATTTAAATATCGATTTCATAAAAATAGACGGAAGTTTAATAAAAAATATCGATAAAGATGAAAACTCTAAAAAAATCGTTAAAGTTATTTCTACGTTTGCAAAAGAAACAAACATAGCGATTGTTGCGGAATACGTAGAAAACGAAAATATTTCAAATATTTTAAAAGAATTAGGAGTAGAATATTTTCAAGGATTTTATTTTTATAAACCTTCCGCTAATTTTGTTGTATAAATTAATATATATTTAATCTATTTAGACTATAATTTCAATCCCCCCCCTTTTTCATCCTTTCTCCTTTTTAGATTTTCTAAAAAGAGATATTTACTAAATGTTCGATTTCGTCTTTTACGATGATAGCATCAATACAAAAGGCGGAATCGATTCTATTTAGTTTTAAATAATATTCCGCTGAACGTATAATTCTTTTTAGTTTAGTAGGAGTTATATTGTAGATAGGTTCAAATGATTTTCCGCTTTTTACTTCAATAAAATGAAACACTTCGTCTTTATAAGCAATAATATCTATTTCACCAAATTTAGTATAAAAATTTCTTTTTACTATCTTGTAATTTTTTTGAATTAAATATTCACAAGCCTTATCTTCGGCTTTATTACCTATATTGCGCGTATTCATTGAATAGCTTTATATGATGTTGAGGTATTTTTGAAATTTTACCGTTATTCATATATACTACGGTTACTTCTAAAATGAATATTTTTAGCGAGGGGTTTAGGGGATTAGGTGTTGAGATGTTTAGATTTTTTTTCTCAACCCCTATTTTATAAATTTCTTGTAAAATATTTACTTTTGCTTTCGAATAATTTAAAACTTTCGTTTTTACATTTATAATATCTCCAAGCTTTGCAGGTGAAAGATATGTTGCTTTTAATTCTTTGACAATATAACCGTCATTTTCAAAAAAAATACCATTTTTAAAAAATATTTCACTTCTCGCTCTTTCACAAAATTTAATATACTCAGTATGATATACAATCCTTCCCGCATCCGTAGAATCGTAATAAATTCTTATTTGCATTTATACAAAAATATCCAATTTGTTAGATTCGAATAACTTATCAAAAAGTTTTTTTGCTTTTCCTACTTCTTCTAAGGTTGCTTTGATTTGTTTCAAAACATCATCAAACGTTTTAACACCTTCTTCTTTTATCGCATTTAAATGATTTTCGTTTTTTGGAGCAGGTAACTCGGATTTTATGGCATGCGCAATATTTGCAACAACTTTTTCGTTTGCGTTTTTTTCTTTTAAAAATCTTTCGAATAAAGGTTTTATTTTTTTATATGCTTCTTTGATTTCTTTTAAATCTTGCTCGCTTAAACCGTTACCTTCGTAATGAAACTCATATCCGTATTGATGTTTTAACGTAAATTCTTCGGATACGAAACCGTTTGCTTTTTTATAATTACTTTCTACATTTATGCTATCGAAGAGCTTAAGGTCTATTTTATCTCCGTCACTTGTAGTTACGGAAAAATTAAATTTTGCGGAATTTAAAGCATACCTATCAACACTAAGCATCTTTAACCTTTTTATTTTAAATCGACAAAATAAGAAAAAACTAAACCGCAACAATTATACCATTATCAAGAAAACTTCTTACAGTTTTCACACTTTCACTACTTTCACACTTTCACCACTTTCACCACTTTCACATTTTCACATTTTCACATTTTCACCAAAACTTACAAACAGTGAAAATAGTGAAAATGTCAGATTTGTTTTGTTTTTTGGTATTATATCGGAGAAATGATTACCTTAACATCCGCACCTTTAGCAAAATAAGGAGCGGTCGTTACTATACTGTCCGCACCGCTTCTTGCATAATCTACTACATTATTGATATTTATTCCTCCGGCACTTATTACTTTGATATTTTTTTTATGTGCCATTTTTACAATTTTACAAGTGTTTAGAGGATCTATTTTATCAAGTTGAATAACATCCACACCTATTTCGATAAGTTTTTTAGCGTGATCTACACTTTTAGCTTCAACAACCCATTTTTTTTCTACGGATTTATGTTTTAATTTTTCGAAGTTTTTATAAAATTTATCCCATCCACCGTATAAATTAATATAATTTTCAAATACCAATATAGTCTCCGTCGTGCTTACTCTATGAGGAAAACCGCCTCCGTCAAGAACGGCTTGAAGAGCTATTTTTTTTGTTTGAGGGATAACTTTTCTTGTGGTAAGTATTTCTATATTGGGATTATATTTTCTTGCGATATTCGTCATTTTATATACGTAAGTGGATACGCTTAGAGCGTATTCGTATATATTTTGAGCTACTTTCCATAAAATCAGAACATTCTCTCCTTCTGCTTCGAATAATTTATTTTCAGCTGTTAAAAATTTAGAGTCTTTTTCTTTGAAAGTAACTTTTAAACCAAGTTTATTCGCTAATTTTTCCACTAATCCGTTAGCCGTTACCACACAATCTTTTCTTGTTATAAATGTTATTTTTCCTTTTTCGTTAATACCGAGCAATTTTTTTGTTAAATCAAAAAACGGCATATCTTCGCTTATTAATCTATCAATTTCTTCATAAGTAAATAACATTTTCCCATCTCCGTAATAAAAACTATTTTAACGAAATTATAACATTTCTTATTAAAACCACTCGCAAATTATCAAAAACAATTCAAATTTAAATTAAATTAAATTAAAAAAAGTTAATCCTTACTTTTAGGTATGTTATAATTTTCTAACACAAAAACTTAACAAAAAAGAAAGATTAGCTTATAAAATGCATTATACCAAAGCTATCTTCAAATCTATCTAATACCATT
>CAYSKX010000099.1:0-4460 GCA_964431845.1 uncultured Nautiliales bacterium
TGCAAAATGAAAAGTGTAAAGTGTAAAGTGAAAAATTATAAATTAAAAGCAATATTGCATATATTTTGCTTTAAGCTTTGTGCTTTATGCTTTTAGCTCTTATTTGGAGAATGAAACATGAAATATAAATATACGGCTTTTGATAAAAACGGTAAAAAAATAAAAAATTTTATTGAAGCGAATGATATAAAAGAAGCGAAAAACAAACTAAACGGTTTGGTTATTTTAGATATTAAACCGGTAAAAAGTATCAATTTTTCATTATCTTCAAAAGTGCCTAAAAAAGAACTTTCAAAGCTTTTTAACGTTTTAGGACTTTATCTAAAAGCAACAATACCTTTGATTACGGCGATAAATCTGACAAAAAATCAAACTTCTAATATTAAACTCGTAAAATTTTTGGATTTTATTCAAAAAGAAATTAAAGAGGGTCAAACGTTTTATACGGCTATAGAATCGCAAAAATTTATAAAAATCCCCAAATACGTTGTTAGCTCCGTCCAAGTCGGGGAAGAAAGCGGAAAACTTTCAATTGTTTTAATCGAAATGGCAAGATTTTTAAACGAAGAAGAAAAACTCGCTTCAAAAACGACTCAGGCACTTGTTTATCCTTTATTTATCGTAACGGTGGCTATATTTTTAATTTCGTTTATGCTTACGACTATTGTGCCTAAGATAGTTAAAGTGTTTGCAAATCTCAATCAAAAACTTCCTCCTATTACCGAATTTGTAATTAATATGAGTAATTTTTTAAAGCATAATTATATGACGATATTGATTTTTATTTTTATTGCCGTTTTTTTATGGGTGTATTTATATAAAAATAATTTTAAATTTAGATATTTTATCCATTCTTTATTACTTAAAATTCCATTGCTTAAAAATATTGTTATTTCAAAAGAGCTCGGAAGATTTAGCTATCTTGTTTATGTCCTTACAAATTCCGGTGTTAATTACGTTACATCCGTAAATCTTTCAATTAATACATTGGAAAATGAACAAATTAAAAAGATTTTCCAACAAGCTTTGCAAGATGTTTTAGAAGGAAAAAAACTCTCCGTTTCGCTTGTAAAAGCCGGATTTGATTTTGATAAAAGTTTTATTCAAGCATTATCTTTAGCTGAAGAAACAAGTGAAATAGATGAAATTTTAAAAAACTTAAGCGAAATATATTTCGAAGAAAACGAAAGTAGGATAAATATTTTATTAAATTTGTTAGAGCCGAGTTTGATAGTCGTAATAGGAGCCGCTATAGGATTTATCGTAACGGCACTACTTCTCCCTATGTTTAGTATGAGTGTTATTAAGTGAGTTATGCGGAAAACAAAAATCCAAAATTTAAGAAACAAAAAGGTATTAGAAGTTGAAAAGTTTTATTTTGGAAGTGTGAACTTGTTCGCGGCACATTTCGAAAATTCGAACAAGTTTATAAGTTTGACATGTTGTTAAATTTTTCGTATAATAGCGCATTGCTAAATTCTTAAATTTTATAAGGAGAAAATATGAAAAAATTAGCATTGCTTTCAGCCGTAGCGGCTATAGGAATATTGGTAGGTTGTGGTAGCAGTAGTAGCACCGCAACTTCGACGGGGACATATGTGGATGCTCCTGTGCAGGGTGTTGATTATGTTTGTGGTTCTAAAAGCGGAGTTACTGACGGGAATGGAAAATTTACTTATGAAGTTGGTAAAGATTGTAAATTTACAATAGGGAAAATTACGTTAAGACAAACTGATGCTATAAAAGATAAAGATGTGTCGATTCTAGAAAACAATTTAACGGTATCTCAATTATTACAAACGCTTGATACGGATGGAAATCCTGATAACGGTATTCAAATTACCGAAGAAATTAGAAGCCATATCGATAACGTAACTACACAAGATAATATTACAACCGTCGATTCGGATTCTATAAATAAATTGTATAACTCATTGCAAACAGTGGATAGTTATAAAGGTAGTCTAAAAACAGAAGAAGAAGTAAAAGCGCACTTAATTAATACTATTAAATCTTTCTTTACACAAGATACATATTATGTAGTTGATGATGAAGAAGAAGATAAAGTTAAAAAGGTAGTTAAAGGGGTTGATTTTACATTCTATGAAGAAGGTGTAATTGATGACGAAGGGAATAAACATAAATTAATAGCAGTGGTACCGGGTAAATATATTACTGTTGAAGATCCTGAAATGAAAGATGGTGTCACTTATTTATACTTCAATAAAGAAGACGCACTAAAAGCAGCAGGAGTTGAAGTAAATGATAATGTAACCGATAACGTAACCGATAACGTAACCGATAACGTTACGGATAATTTAAGCGACTAATAAAGGCATATAATAAAAAGCATTTTTAAAAAGGAGCTATTTTTATATGCGCTTAGCGCTTATATAATAGTCGTCATTTTTAAATTACAAATAAACACGTATCCGCAAATCCCTCTTTGGGGGGCGGATGGCGGTTTATACGGTTATTATGCAAAAGAGATTTTAAACGGCGTTCATTTACCGTTTGATTCGGAGCATATGCCCGGATTTCTTCTTGCCTTTTTTTCTATGTTTGTCGGCTTGGATAAAGCTATTTTTTATCTTCCAGTATTTCTTTCTTCATTAAGTGTTGTTCCGGTTGTTGTTATCGGTTATATATACGGAGTATTAGAACTTGGATTTTTCGCTTCCGTTATAGGCTCACTTTCATTTGCGTATTTTTCGAGAAGTTTTGGAGGCTTTTACGATACGGATTGTTTGAATCTGTTTTTTTCGTTATCTATACTTGCTTGTTTGATATATGCAATTGAAAAAAATCAAAAAACGGGTTTATTTTTAAGCGCTATTTTTTCGGGTTTGTTTTTTTTGTGGTATCACTCTTCGTTTATAATAATATTAGCTCTTTATTTTATTTATATTCTCTATCTATCGGTATCGAATAAAAAAATCGCTTTGCTTTTATTAATAACGCTTGTTTCGCTTGTTTTTTATAAAATGGGATATTTTCATAGAGTTTATGATTATTTGATAAAACCAAATTATATTCAAATGGACGGAATGGTGCTAAAAAATACCCTAACAACCGTTTCGGAGGCAAAACCGATATCCATAGATAAATTTATAAGACTTATAGCGGTTAATAAGATTATTTTTGCTTTGCTTTTTGTCGGGTATATATTTTTTATATATAAACAAAGAAGCTTTTTACTCTCTGCTCCTTTGATGCTTATTTCGCTTTTAAGTATCAAAACGGGAGCTAGGTTTGTAGAATACGGAGTTTATGTGTTGGCTTTTGGGATATATATATTTTATCGATTTAAGATAGTTTTTTATATTTCGAGCTTGATTTTGATTTTTTTATACTCCAAAAAAGATATGCATTTTAGACCCAAACCTTTATTTACGAAACAAGAAGTAAAATTTTTAAGAAACCTAAAAACCTCACCAAACGACTTTATTATCACATGGTGGGATTACGGATGGAGTTTGTGGTATTACACGAATGCTAATACGCTAATCGATAACGGCAAACACTTTCAAAATAATTACGTAGTTTCGAAGATACTTTTTACCTCTGCGGATAAAATCGATGAAACTATAAAGCATTATATGAAATACTGTCCCGATAGATATTGTAAAATATTAACGAATATAAAAAATCAACATCCTAATAATCTAAAAGGCAAAATATATATACTATTTACAAATAGACTAATAAGAATCCTTCCGACAATATTGCAATTTTCGAAAATCGACCCGTTTAGCGGGAAAAAAACCGATAATTATTATTTGCAAGTTTTTCATTTAAATAAAATAAATAAACAATATATCAGCGATAATTCGGAAATTAAAATAGACATTAAAAATAGGTATTTTAAAATAAAAGATAAAAAGTATAAATTGCAAAATATTAAGTTTTTGCCGAGTTCTTTTGTTAGTCGTAATTTTTATTTTAAAATAGATAAATTTCATTTTATCAAATATAAATCGTATTTGATAATATGCAATAAAAGGGTGTTAAATTCTTTTATCTTACAAACACTTATTTTTAAAAAAATCCCGAAAAATATGAAATTATTATTTGATGATAAAAACATGATGATGCTTATGATGAGGTAGTTTTGATAGTCTAAGTAGTCTTGATAGTCCAAAAACTATTTGTTAAGACAAAAGATCTCAAAGCTTGAAAAAGTTTTGCAATATTCTCTCTTGGAAGTGCGAACTTGCTTCAAAAACCAAAAAAAGATTCAAACCAACCAAAAAGACTCGAACAAGTTCGAGTTTCCAAAAACCACCCCAACTAAAGCCGGTATTTTGAAATTCATTTTCCATTGTTTTATACCGGTTATACCAAAAAACAAAACAAATCTAACATTTTCACACTTTCACACTTTCACATTTTCACATTTTCACCAAAACCAAAGGGGTCAGGGCTTGAAAAGTTGAAAAAATAACTAAAATTTATCAATA
>CAYSKX010000100.1:0-4430 GCA_964431845.1 uncultured Nautiliales bacterium
CGGCGGAGAGCAGGGTGCAAAAGAAGCCGGGGCTATGAGACTTGAAGGTAAAGATTACATAGTACAAGATGGTGATGTGATGCACTTTAGGTTTAACGTATGATAGAAGAATACCTTAAACTCGGTTCACTCAATAAATTAAAAATAACCAAAAAAACTCCTCAAGGGCTTTATCTCTCATCTCTTGACGGCGATAGTGTTTTGCTTCCAAATAGATATGTAACCGACGATATGAATATAGGTGATGAAATTGAAGTATTTATATATAACGATTCGGAAGACAGATACGTAGCCACAACCGATAAGCCTACATACCAATACGGTGAATTCGGTGTTTTTAGGGTAGTTGGAAAAACAAAGTTCGGTTATTTTGTGGAATGGGGGATGCCGAAGGATATTTTTTTGCCTCTTGCAAATACGAAAAAGAAACTTCAAATCGGAGATAGCGTAATAGGCAAAATAGTTTATGACGAAAAAACGGATAGGCTAATACTTGATTCTAAACTATCCCGTCATATCAAAAAAGCAAAAGGTTATAAAAGAAACGATGAAGTTAAAATAATCGTTATTGCCAAAACTCCTCTCGGATATAAATGTATTGCGGACGATATGTTTGAGGGAATGCTTTTTGATAACGAAATATTCGAAAAAATCAGAGTAGGGCAAAAGAAAAAAGCTTACGTCAAAAACGTTAGGGCTGATGGAAAACTTGATTTAAGCCTCCAAAAAATAGGCGTAAGCAGTGATGCAAAAGATAAAGTTTATGAAATTTTAAAAGAGTGGGGTGAGATGAAAATTACTACTAAATCAGATCCAGAGGAGATTAAAAAGTATTTCAAACTTAGTAAAAAAGCCTTCAAATCAGCCGTAAATACTCTTTTGAAAGAGGGGAAAATCATTCAAGAAGAGGGGAGAATAAGAATAAAATAAAGGTTTTATATGTTTTGTCCGCTTGATTGTTGGGACTCATGTAAATTAAAAGTGAAAAGTGAAAAATTAAAAGTTAAATTTGAAGGAGATTTTATAACTCCTTATCTTTGTTGGAAATTAAATAATTACTTCAATTTTCCTCGTGAAACCTCCCCTAAATTCAATGGTAAAAATATTATGTTAAATGAAGCGTTGGAAAAATTGGTTTATATCTTAAAAAATACCGACCCAAAAAGAGTGCTTTTTATTAAAGGTTCGGGTAATATGGGGATTATGCAAAACGTTACAAAGCTGTTTTTTGAAAAATACGGTGCGGTTTTTGCCGTCGGAAGCACATGTGATGGAATAGGGGGAAAGGGGATTATTAGTTCAAGAGGTAAATCTTTAATCGTTCCTACATGGATTATCAAAAATGCTAAGAATATAATTATTTGGGGTAGAAATCCGTATGTAACGAATATTCATTTAATTGATATGATTAAAGATAAAAATATAACAACCATAGACGTTATCAAAACAAAAACGGCGAAAAATTCAAATCTTTTCGTTCAAGTAAAACCCAATAGCGATTTTTATCTTGCTATTTTGTTAGCGCAAACGGTTATTGAGAGTGATAATTATAAAAAAGAGGGCAATAATTTTGAAGAATATAAAAAAATAGTTTTTTCTTATGACAAAGAATATTTAATGAAAAAGTGCGGGGTAAATTATGAAGAGTTAATAAAGCTTTATGAAATTATCAAAGAAGGCGGAGTTGTTTTAACGGGGCTTGGAATTGCAAAATGCAAAGAGTGCTACAAAACGGTATGGGCGATTGATAGTTTGTTTTATATGCTTGATTATTTCGGCAAAGAAACAAAAGGCGTTGCGTTTCTTGGAAGTAGCGGATACGGGATAAACAATCCTTTTAAAATATCGCACAAAAATGAAGTTCCTCTTTTTGACGTTAATCTCGATAATTTCGACGTAGTATTCATACAAGCGGCAAATCCTTTGATTAGCTTTCCGAATAGAAACGAATGGAAAAAATTAAAAAACAAAACTACGATAGTTTTCGGAAAATATCCGGATGAAACGGCAAAAATAGCTACGCTTTTTATCGCCACTAAGGATTTTTACGAAAAAAAAGATGTGAGGGGGAGTTATTTTCATGAGTTCGCACTCATAAATGAACAGTGTAAAGTGAAAAGTGAACAGTGCATAAGTGAATATGAACTTGCTGAATTTTTAACGGATAAGTTTGGGTTTGAGGGATTAAAAAGCGAAAATGAGTATATTGAAGAAATATTGAATGGAGAATTGAGAATTGAGAATGGAGAATTGATTACAAGTGAAAAATATAAAGTGAAAAATAAAAAGTTAGAGCCGGTAGGTGAATTTGTTTTGAGAAAAAAGATTTTTGACAAGCCTCCATACAGTGATGGATTTTTTACTAATAATTCCAAATTTAATTTTTTAACGGAAAATTTTGAATACAAAGAAAAGCCTTTCGAAATAGTGACGGCTAAGCACGATAAAGCCTTAAATTCGCAGTTTCAAAGAGATGAGAATGTTTATATAAATCCAAAGAGTAATAATATTATGTTAAATTGGGTAAAAGAAAATATTGATTCGAAGAGAGTAGTATTTGGTGAAAACATTCCCCTAAATATCATATATACAAAAGGTGGGAGTATTATAAACGAATTTATAAATTGCGATATGGAGAATGCGTATTATGAAATATAGCAAAAATTCTAAATGTCCATGCGGTAGCGGTAAAAAATACAAAAAGTGCTGTTATAAATGGCACAAAATCGGAAGTGCACCGAATGCACTCTTGCTAATGAAAAGCAGATTTAGTGCTTATACCATAGGAAACGCCGATTATATTATCAAAACAACACATCCAAGTTCGCCTCACTATGAAAAAGATTTGAACGAATGGAAAAATTCGATTAAAAAATTTAGCGAAAGTGAATTTAAAAAACTTGAAATCATTGACTTTATTAATGGAGAAAAAGAAGCGTTTGTAGAGTTTAAGGCGTTTATTGACGATTATGTAATGCATGAAAAAAGTAAATTTATCAAAAATGACAAGTGGTATTATATTGACGCTAAAGTTTAAACCTTAATTTGATAGCTTTTGCAAGCGAATTTACATCTACGTTTTCAAAATGAACGCCGCTTGGCACTCCTTGGGCTATTTGAGAAAATTCTACATTCAAATCTTTGAGTCTATCTTCAAGATATAGGCTTCTAGCTTCACTTTCAACCGACGGAGGAAATGCGAAGATAATTTCTTCTATTTCTTTTGATTTGATAATCGTTCGTAATTTTTCAACAGTTTCGTCGTCGATGTGAGTTAAAACGAAATAGTATCCTTTATAACTTCCCGATTCTTCTATTGTGATAATATCTTTTGAATTTTCTACGATAGCGATGGTTTTGTCTCTGTTTTCGTCGGCGCATATGTCGCATATTTCATGTTCGCTGAAATTTCCGCATATTTCGCACTCTTTGATATTTGAGACGACGTCTTCGATGGCATTGATAAGTTTTAAGGCTTTGAATTTATCTTTAGCGATGGAGAGTGCTAATCTTGTTGCCGATTTTTTGCCGATACTTGGCAGTTCTTCAAAAGCTTCTATGAGTTTTGTTATTGATTGTAAGTCTTTCATTTAGCTCCTATTTTGATAAAATTTTACAAAATTATATCAAAGGTTTATTGTGGCGCTTAGAGAAATAAAAATAAAAAACAAAAACTTCAAAATAGCTTACGATATTATAAACCCTTCAAAACGAAAAAATATAATATTTTTGCACGGATGGGGAAGTAATAAAGAGATTATGAAATGTTTTAAAGATAATTTCAAAGAGTTTAAACACATATATATAGATATGCCGGGATTTGGCAAATCAAGTAGCGATTATGTTCTAACGACAAAAGATTATGCTGAAATTATAGATAAATTTTTAAGCGAACTAAATATAAAAAAAGATGTAATAGTAGGACATAGTTTCGGAGGTAAAGTTGCTACGCTTTTAAACCCCGAAATATTGGTTTTGCTTGCAAGCGCAGGAATAATTTTACCAAAACCTTTAAGCGTTCGAATTAAAATAAAAGCTTATAAATTACTAAAAAGCATAGGATTTGGATATCTTAGGAAATTTTTCGTAAGTGATGACGCTAAGGGAATTAGTGAAAATATGTATGAAACATTTAAAAACGTAGTAGATGAAGATTTTAGCGACGTATTTGCAAATTATAACAAAAAAACCCTTGTTTTCGGAGGTAATCAAGATACAGCAGTGCCACCTGTCGCAATAAAAAAACAATCCGAATTATTGAATAGTAAAAATATTATGTTAAATGGTGATCATTATTTTTTCTTTTCGGGAAAAACAGCGAAAGAGAATAGGGGAGCTATAGAGGAGTTAGTTATGAATTGTAAGTTATGAATTGTACCATTACCAAAAAAACTTCTTACAATTTTCACACTTTCACACTTTCACCAAAA
>CAYSKX010000101.1:0-4424 GCA_964431845.1 uncultured Nautiliales bacterium
TAGGATTTTATCGCATCTTAAACATCTTTCGATAAACGAATATGAAAATCTAAAAACGGGAGATATCGCAAGCAGACTTATAAGCGACGTCGATACTGTAGAAGAATTTTTAATCAAATCCGTTTCGAAATTCGTAATTTCGTTATTGACCTTAATCGGTATTGCCGGTGTTTTGTTGTTTATAAATTGGAAATTGGGGCTTTTTATATTGGTATTTAATCCTTTTGTGGTAATACTTTCGGGCAAAATAGCAAAAAACGTCAAAAAATACAAAAAAGACCAAAACAAAGCGATTTCCCTTTTTCAAGAATCGTTAATAGAAACTCTGGAGCTTTTCGAGCAAATAAAAGCATACAATAAAGAAAATCTTTTTTTTAAAAAACTAACGTTATCGGTAAAAGATTTAAAAAACAAATCGTTTAATTTCAGCTATAAAGCCGAAGCTTTTAATAAACTTAGTTTTCTTATTTTTTTGATAGGTTTTGAGATATTTAGAGCGGCTGGGATTTTGGCGGTTGCGTATGACGATTTGAGTATAGGTTTAATGCTTGCGGTTTATAGTTATTTGTGGTTTATGATGAGTCCCGTCCAAGACATTATTTCCGTTCAATATAGCTTTTTTGCGGCAAATGCAGCATTAGAGAGAATAAATCATATTTTAAATCTTCAAAAAGAGCCTCAATTTAAACATAATCAAAATCCTTTCACGACTTGTGTAAAAATAGATTTGAAAAATATTTCGTTTAGATACCGACAAACCGATTGGATACTCGAAAATGCCGATGCCGTAATTTATCCTAATAAAATAACGGCACTCATAGGCGCAAGCGGAGGAGGAAAAACGACCTTAGCTAAGATTATAACCGGACTTTTTATTCCAAATGAAGGAGATATTTTATATAACGGTGTAAGCTTTAAAAACATATCCCTTCAAAAAGTTAGAAAAAACGTCCGTTTGATACTTCAAGAAACTCGTCTATTCAACGATACTTTGCTTTTTAATCTTACACTCGGCGAAAAATTCGACGAAGAGGAAATTTATGAAGCGCTTAAACTTGCAGAATTAAAAGACAGCGTTGAAAAATGGCCCGAAAAATTAAATACGTATGTAGGAAAAAACGGCGTTCGATTAAGCGGAGGACAAAAGCAGCGCGTCGGTATCGCAAGAGCTTTGCTTCATAAACCTTCAATCATCATCTTAGACGAATCCACATCAGCGCTTGATATAGATACGGAAGAGAAAGTATTTAAAAATATAGAGCCTTTTTTAAAATCGAGAACTTCTATCATAATAGCTCACAGAGCCGAAACCATCGCAAAAGCCGACGATATTTTGATGATAAAAAACAAAAAGATTATAAAAATAAAATAATTTTGAAAAAACGACACTGACTAAATTTGTAATTGAACTCTCTGAAAGAATGATATTTTTTCAGAGAATACAATTGCTTTACTTTTTTCCCGACTTTGAAAAATCTCCATTCAAAAACCAACCACAAGAAACAATAAAGCAAGTGTTTTGAGGGATTTAAAGAAAAATATCAATTTTTTAATAAAAAATATAGAAACAATTTGAAATATCTTTAAAAAAACAGATAATAATACCAAAAAACAAAAGACGTTGTCGAAATCGAAAACCTATTATTCAAGCGGCTAAAACTATTAAATGACATCACAACAGTATAATTATGGAATTTTAGAAGGATTAAATTCAGTTATTCAAGCGGCAAAATCCAAAGCAAAAGGATATAGAGCATTGAAAAACTATAAAATTATTGTATATTTACTAACAGTAAAATTAAATTTTTCACTGATTAACAATAAATATCAAAGCATTTAAGTCGAAAGTTTCCCACACTTTTTTAGAAGGAGCCTTTAAATTTGTTTTTTTAATATTTTCCTTTTCATTTTTATAAAAACTTAAAAACCCTTTTTTTTCCAAATTTTCTACGAATTTATGATATTTTGAATATTTTCCATCAAGCGGTATTACGATAATCTTAGCGTTTCCCCAGCTTACAAGCTCGCTAATCATCGAAACCGAATCCATCGTAATAAAAATATATTCGCACTTATAAGCAAAATCCCCTATAGGATTAACGGGATTTTTGCTAAATATTACTTTATAGTCAAATTTCATTCTTTCTATTCGATTTTCTATCGTTTCGGGAGTTCGCGGAGATGTGGTAACGGCAATTTCATAGTTTTGAAACGTTTTTTTGATATTGTTTATTATATCTATAATGTTTTCGTTCATAGTAAAAATTCTATTGTTTCCGCCTATGATAATACCTACGCTTTTTTGTTTCGGATTATATAAATCGCTTGGTATTAAATATGAAAAATTAACGGGCATTTTAACAACGTTTTCGCCTTTATATTCGTCAGTTTCATTTATAAACACTTTGTAAAAGTCGTTTTTATAACCCTTAGGCGCCATAAGGGCTATGGGGTTTTTGTTTATAAGCTTAAGTGCATAATATGTTTCGCTTCCTGTCCCTATTACAAAATCAAACTTTTTACTTGGCAGTTTTTCATATAATCCTTTTACTTTTATACCGAAAAAATCGAATACATAAGATAATAATTTGAAAAATTTATTTTTATACTTAATATTAAATATTTCATATTCAACTTTTAACAATTTACAAAAAGCAATCGATTGATTTTCATGCCCTTTTCGTCCGTCACTTAAAATTAATGCTTTCAATATTCGTGTGTCCTTTTCCATCGCCTGTGAAACCAAAAATATTGACTCGGGTATTTTCTTATCATTTCTTCTATTTCATTTGCCTGCCACTGTGTAAAACTTTTTATATCGCCCTCAAATTTTTTCGGTTCTTTAAATTCGATAATATATTTATCGCCTTCCAAATAACAAAAAACCGGTAAAACATATGCCCCCGTCGGCTTTGCGAGTTTTGATATGGCATCGTTAAAATATGTTTTTTTATAAAAGAATTTTACCTGTGTTTTTGTGCGGTTGTAATTTTGATCTATCAGCAACCCTACAGGCATATTCGCTTTTAAGGCTTTTAACATCTCTTTTGCGGAGTGTTTAAAAAGCATCGTCACATATTCGTTAGTCCTTATTTTCACAAAATAGTCGTTTATTTTTTTTGATTTCATTTCCCTCATAACAACACACATTTTCAGTTTAAAATGCTGCGCTATTAATTTTGAAACTATTTCGAAATTACCGAGATGTGCGGAAAAAAGTATTATTTTTTCATTGTTTTTTATTAAATTTTCAAGAAAATACCCGTTTTTAAATATTACCTCTTTGTTAAGATAATTGGCGTCCTCAAAAAACAGCAAAAAATTTTTATAACTTTTTTTTGCAATTTCTGTTTTTTCTTTTTCAGACAATTCGGGAAAGGCGATTTCCAAATTTCTTAATACTATTTTCTTTCTTTTGTCTATCAAATAAAATAAAAAATAAAGTTTGCTCAAAATATGATATTTCGATATCAGTTTTAAAATCAACACAATCCTTTTAAAAATCTCCCACTTTGGGTAAAATTATATCAAAAACAAAAGGCTTAAATTGATAGAATTTTTAAAAGAATACATACCCTATTACAAACAATACAAAAAAGAGATATTTTTAGCAGTCCTCGGAATGATTATGGTATCCGCATCAAGTGCAGCAATTGCCTACCTGATTAAACCGGTGCTTGATAAAATTTTCATAGAAAAAAACGAACATCTTTTATATATACTACCTCTTGTAATAGTCCTTGTTTATTTCATAAAAGGTATTGGCAGATATATGCTCTCATATTATGTAATATATATCGGTGAGGATATTATCAGACAGGTGAGGGATAAATTTCTAAAACATATACTTTTATTTGATATGGACTACTTCAAAACCAGCCACAGCGGTGAATTAATGAGCAGAATTATTAACGACATTTCCAGAATCCAAGCAGCCATAGGTTACAGTCTCGCAAGTTTTTTCAGGGATATTTTAATGGCGCTTTTTTTACTGGTGGTTGTAATTTACCAAAACCCAAAACTGGCTTTTTTTGTTTTGATAATTTTACCTATTGCAATCTTTCCCATACAAAAAATAGCCAAAAAACTCAAAATTATTTCAAAATCGTCACAGGAAAAAACGGCGGATTTAAACAAACACTTAAGCGAAATATTTAAAAACATAGAAACAATAAAAGCATACAACGCCAAAACAATCGAATATGAAAAATTTTCAAAAGAGAATCTCAATTATCTCAAAATCAATATGAAATTTACGCGCACTTCAGAGCTGTTAAATCCTCTTTTAGAAGTATTAAACGCCGGTATTGCAGCTATAGTAATTATTATAGGCGGAAAAGAAGTAATCGACGGTGAAATGAGTGTGGGTGCCTTTTTTTCATTTATGACAGCTCTTTTTATGATGACTGACCCAATTAAAAAAG
>CAYSKX010000102.1:0-4389 GCA_964431845.1 uncultured Nautiliales bacterium
GATTTGTTTTGTTTTTTGCTATAATTTCAAAAAAAAGGAGTTTTTATGTCACTTAATATTTATTATGACAAAGATTGTGATTTGAGTATTATTAAAAGCAAAAAAGTTGCAATGATAGGGTTCGGCTCTCAAGGGCATGCACATGCGCTTAATTTAAGAGACAGTGGTGTTGATGTTGTAATAGGTTTGAGAAAAGGAAGTAAATCATGGAAAAAAGCTGAGGCGCAAGGTTTTAAAGTTTTAAATGTTGATGAAGCCGTAAAAGAAGCCGATGTCGTTATGATTTTATTGCCTGATGAAATTCAAGCGGATATTTATCGTAAACAAATTGAGCCTAATCTAAAAGAAGGTGCTACTATTGCTTTTGGTCATGGATTTAATATTCATTTTGGGCAAATTAAACCAAGAAGCGATTTGAGCGTAATTATGGTAGCTCCAAAAGCTCCCGGACACACTGTTAGAAGCGAATTTGTTAGAGGTGGCGGAATTCCGGATTTGATTGCGGTATATCAAGGTGGAGAAGAGGCTAAGCAATTAGCTCTTAGCTATGCAAGTGCAATAGGTGGAGGAAGAACGGGAATTATCGAAACTACCTTTAAAGACGAAACTGAAACGGATCTTTTTGGAGAACAAGCTGTTTTATGCGGAGGTGTAACAGCGCTCATTCAAGCCGGGTTCGAAACGCTTACAGAAGCCGGATATGCTCCGGAAATGGCATATTTTGAGTGTTTGCATGAATTGAAATTAATTGTCGATTTATTATATGAAGGCGGTATGGCTAATATGAGATACTCTATTTCCAACACTGCCGAATACGGTGATTATGTTTCCGGTCCTAGAGTAATAGGAGAAGAAAGTAAAAAAGCTATGAAAGAAATACTAAAAGAAATACAAAACGGTAAATTCGCAAAAGATTTTATTCTTGAAAGAAAAGCGGGATATGTTAGAATGAATGCCGAAAGAATGCTTACTAAAAACAGTCTTCTTGAACAAACGGGTAAAAAATTAAGAAAAATGATGCCTTGGATTACCAAAAATAAAATAGTCGATCCTACTAAGAATTAATATAAGCCTCTCTTTGAGAGGCGCTAAAAGCCTAAAGCAAAAAGCTGAAAGCAAAATATATGTAATATTGTCTTTATAATAATTATACCTTAAAAGCTTTTAGCTTTATGCTTTATGCAACCACGAAGTGGTCATTATTAAAAGCTTTGTGCTTTTAGTGTTTGTGTAAGCAAACATAGAATAAGCTTTTAGCTTATAATAAAGGAGTAAATTTGGCGGAAGTTATAACTATTACAAGCGGAAAAGGCGGAGTGGGTAAATCCACAACTACTGCAAATATAGCCACAGCTCTTGCAAAAGCCGGTAAAAAAGTAATAGCGGTTGATTTTGATATAGGGCTTAGGAACTTAGATATGATTTTAGGACTTGAAAATAGAATTGTTTATGATGTTGTAGATGTAATGGAAGGGGAGTGTAATTTAGCTCAAGCCGTTATTAAAGACAAACGAACGAAAAATTTACATTTTTTACCGGCAAGCCAAACTAAAGATAAAAATATTCTAAATAAAGAAAAAGTAGAAAAATTAATTGAAGAATTAAAAAAAGATTTTGATTATATTCTAATCGATTCTCCCGCCGGGATTGAAAGCGGATTTGAGCACTCGATATATCTTGCCGATAGAGCTCTTATCGTAACTACGCCGGAAATATCTTCGATAAGAGATGCCGATAGAGTGATAGGAATTATAGATGCTAAAAGCAAAAAAGCAAAAAACGCCGAGGAAGTTTTAAAGCATGTAATAATAAATAGAATCAAACCCGAACTTGTTCAAAAAGGTGAAATGCTTTCTATTGACGATGTTTTACATATATTAGCACTACCTTTAATAGGTGTGGTTCCTGATAATGAAGATGTTGTAAAATCTACAAATATCGGAGAACCGGTAGTGTTAAATGAAAAATCGATTGTAGGGGAGGCTTTTAGAAGAATAGCGAAAAGAATTGAAGGAGATGAGGTCGAATTTTTGGATTTAAGCTCAAAAAAGGGATTTTTTGGAAAACTTAAAGGATTGTTTAAATGAGTTTGTTTGATATGTTTAAAAAGAAAAAATCCAAAGATGTAGCAAAAGATAGATTAATGATGATGTTGGCATACGAAAGGGCTAATACGAAAATAGACAATTTAGATGAAATGAGAAAAGAATTAATTAACGTGGTAAAAAAATATTTAAATGTCCAAGATGTGCATATTAAATCCAATTCAAATCAAGATATCGAAACATTAGAAGTGGAAATAATTCTTAGCAAATGAAAAAAAACGTTAAAAAAAAGACAACAAACTCTAAAAAAAGTATTCTTAATCTCAAGTATATTATATATTTTCTTCTTTTGGTTATTTTTTCTGTAAGCACGTTTATTGTGGGTATTGTGTATTCTCAAAAAAATTATGAAAAAGAACTTAAAAAAACTCAAAATAGCGTCAAAATATTACAAGAGAAAATCAAAAAACTAAAAACACTAAAAACTCCCTCTTTAAAACATGAAAAAGAAACACATCCTTTGAAATATGAAAAAGAAACTACACAAACGGATATTCCTTCGGAAATTGTAGATTACGAAAAATCGCAAAACGAAAGTGTGACGTTTCCTCCGATATTGTTACAACCCGAAAAAAAAACGCCTATAATATCCGTTTCTAAAAAACCGAAATTAGTTATTATTATAGACGATGTTTCTTTTAATATACATATTAAAAAAATTAAAGCAATTCCTTATAAAATTACTCCTTCTTTTTTTCCTCCGAGTCATAGGCATCCTAATACGGCTCTTTATGCCGAAAAATTTTCTCATTATATGATACATTTGCCTATGCAAGCCGTCCATTTTCATAAGCCGGAACCTAAGACATTAAATATTACTGATAATTATCAAACGATATTAAATAGAATTATAGAAGTTAAAAAACTTTTCCCAAAAGCTAAATTTATAAACAATCACACCGGTAGCACTTTTACTGCGAATACGAGTGCTATGATTAAACTTTTCAAAGCTCTTAAAGTTGAACATATAGGATTTGTGGATTCTAAGACAACAGTAAATACAAAAGCAAAAGAAGCACAAAAAATATACAATATTCCATTATATTCAAGAAACATATTTTTAGATAACAAAGCAAATCCTGCATACATAAAAAAACAACTTAAAAAAGCTGTTCAAATAGCTAAAAAAAGAGGTTTTGCAATAGCTATAGGACATCCTCATTCAACTACTTTGGAAACGTTGAAAAACGCAAAAAATATTCTTAAAGACGTAGATGTGGTTTATATTGATGAGCTTAAATAGAAATTGGGTTTTGATTTTAGAGTCCTTTCTAAAAAATGTGGGTAAATATAATACCATTACCAAAAAAACTTCTTACAATTTTCCCACTTTCACCAAAACTTACAAATGGTGAAAGTGTGAAAATGTGAAAATGGTGAAAGTGTGAAAATGTGAAAGTGTGAAAATGTGAAAATGTGAAACAGCCCGCTATATTTTAAAAGAAGCGAATAAAAATAAATTTTAAGTAAGGCACAACCTGTGCCCTTTTTCTTAGCTTCAGCCGGCAGGTAATTTACCGTTTAAAACCCCGGTAAAGAAATCTTTAAGGTCTTTTAATTTTTTCTTTTTAATGATTTTTGTTACACCTTTTGCTTCTTTTTTAAGTCCTGCCGCTTCAAGTTTTTGAATTAGCAATTTCGCATTATCTTTAAATAACGCATCTAAATCATCCGGTGTTTTTGCTCCGACTTTTTGCAACAAAACAGGTGATTTTATTTGATGAGCTTTTTTGATGTATTTTGTAAAATACTTAAGCCCTTTGTTGTAATCGGCAAATGCTACATTAGCACTAACACTTGCAAGCAACAAACCTGCTGCAATCATTTTTGCAAAGCGTTTCATTGTTTCTCCTTTAAATGAATATCTGCCCATACTTTTAATATGAACATACATTGCAATTATAAAACCTTATAACTTAAATTATTCTTAATATAAGAATAATTTATATTTAAGCGCTTTTTTTAGTTTTTGGTTTTACGAATGTTTTGCCGGCTTTAGGTGGTGAAAGTGGTGAAAATGTGAAAATGTGAAAATAGTGAAAATGTGAAAGTGTGAAAGTGTGAAAATTGTAAGAAGTTTTTTTGGTAATCAGCCATGCTTTTTAGTCAATATTAATTTTTTATTTTTTTCAAACATGATATAATTATAATCTCAAAACTTGGAGGGGATGTGATCCTGGTGGACACCGCGGGCTTCAAACCCGTAGGAGCAGCAGGTGTCTGTGTGCTCGGAAGGTTCGATTCCTTCCCCCTTCCGCCAAACTTCAAAAATACCTCGATTTTG
>CAYSKX010000103.1:0-4378 GCA_964431845.1 uncultured Nautiliales bacterium
ACCATTTCGAAATGCTCGGTTGGAAAGAAAATAAAATTACGATAAGATTTTGGATAATAGCGCTTATAGCGAACATACTTGCGATACTTACTATAAAAATCAGATAAACAAAGGAATTGCATGTTCGAAGAAAATGAAAAATTAAAAGCCGAGCTTAAAATATTTAAAATAAAAACAATCAAAGAAAAAGTAATACTTTTCGGCGTAGCGGTGCTGATACTTGCGGAATTGGTAGCGATAGGAGTGTTTTTAAACAAAACATTAAATCCTATATCCCCAATAACAAAACCGTATGTAGCCGTTATCAACATAAACAAAACGATTACGACGGAATATATAGATTTGTTAATCAAAAAAATGGATAAACTCAAAAAAGATAAAAACTGCAAAGAGTATTTACTTATTTTCAATACTCCCGGCGGAAGTCCGAGTGCGAGCGATGAATTTAACGCTTATTTGAAATTTTTAAACAAAAGCAAAAAAGTAAGTGTATATGTCGAAAGTATGGCGGCAAGCGGAGGATATTACATTATCAGCGCAATAAAGCCTATCGTAGCAAATAAAAATGCGGTTGTGGGAAGCATCGGCGTTATTATGCCTCATTACGTAATAGGCAAACTTGCCGACAAACTCGGTGTGGAAGAAGACGATATTGCCGTAGGAAAATATAAAAAGCCGATTTCTTTATTCAAAAAAGCCACCGAAAAAGAAAAAGAATATTTAATGAATAATCTCTTAATGCCTACTTACGAAAACTTTTTAAACGTTGTTGCAAAAGATAGAAATATTACAATCGACAAACTCAAAAAATACGCCGACGGACGAATTTTTATAGCCACTAAAGTTAAAGGAATTTTGGTAGATGAAATTTCTACATTAATAGAATACAAAAACAAAATCAAAAAAAGACTCGGCAAAGTCGAATTTGTAAATATTTCTACGGATGAAAAAAAATTCCCGTATTTAAATATAAAAGTGGATTCGGATATCAAAGAGATTTTAAAAGGATATTTACGCTAATGAAATCTCTTTTCGGATACGGGATAACGACAAAAGCAATTGCAAAAAGCGGAGGATGGAATATATTTGACGATAATTTCGAAAAAGTTTCGTTTGACGAATACGGCAATAAACTCCTCCCCTCAAGCGAATTTAACCCGGGCAAATCAAAGCTTGAAATAACCTCTCCTGGAATTAAGCCGACTCATCCGCTAATCAAAAAAGCCCGAAATTTAATAAGCGAATTTGATTATTTTTTTAAATTCGCACCTTTTCAAATATGGATTACCGGAACCAATGGCAAAACCACTACCACTCAAATGATACATTATCTTTTAAAAAATCACAACGCTGACATCGGAGGAAATATAGGATTGCCTCTTGCAAATTTAAATACAAAAGCTGATTTTTGGGTGATTGAAGTTAGCAGTTTTCAATTATACTATACAAAATACGCAAAACCTAATATTTTCGTAATATTGCCTCTAAGCGAAGATCATATCTCTTGGCATGGAGATTTCGAGCAATACGTTAAAGCGAAACTTTCACCGTTAAAACGAATGAACGAAAGAGATATAGTTATTATGCCCGAAAATTTCGACACTCAAACAAGCGCTTTTAAAATACTTTACAAAAACGCTCAAGATTTAATCAATTATTTCGGATTTGAACACACAATATTCAAAACGCCGTTTCTACTTGACGAAGTGCTTGCAAAAGCCGTTTATAAAATACTCTACTTTAAAGAAAAATCGTTAAAAAATTTCAAAATAGACGCTCATAAATTAGAAGAATTTTATGATAATAAATCAAGATTGTGGGTGGATGATTCTAAAGCCACAAACGTTGACGCCGCTATTAACGCTATTAAAAGATACAAAGACAAGAAAATATATCTCATAATAGGAGGAGACGATAAGGCACAAAATTTTACCCCGTTATTTGAACTGTTAAAAAAAACGGACGTTAAACTCTTCATAATAGGTAAAAATACCGATATTTTCGAAAAATTCGCAAATCGATACAATATAGATTATGAAGTTTCGAAAGAATTGAAAAACGCCGTTTTATCAATAGATAAAATACACACAAAAGATTCAATAGCGCTTTTAAGCCCTGCATGTGCGAGTTTTGATCAATTCAAAGATTATAAACAAAGAGGAGAAGAGTTTAAAAGATTGGTTTTAGATTGAATATTCGAACGGTTAAATAACAAAATTTTACCGACTGAAGTCGGCGTTACAAATTGTTCGTTTTTTATTTTTAAATGTAACGCTGACTTTAACTAATAAAACTTTAATCGCATCTTAATTTAACAACTCTCTTTTGTTCTTAGCCTTATAAAAAATTGTTGAAATAAAAACAATCTCTAAAACTTGACAAGGGGAGGAGTAGTGTGTTATTATTCGGTTAAAAAGGCTTAAAATGAGCATCGGATTACTCGGAAAAATTAAGCTCTCTTATTGGATCATCCTTGTCATTACGTTAATTCAATCGGTTTTGATATTTTTTAGTGTCAATGTCATTAGCAAAGAAGCTAATTCACTTTCGCAATACAAACTCAAAATATACGAAATTACAAACAAATTGACCATAAATATATTAAAAGAGAGCAGATTATTAATAGATCCAAATATACACGATAACGAAAAATTAAAAGGATTGGTTAAAAACTCCGAAGAAGAAATGAAAGAGCTTATTAAACTATTCAAAAACGTAAAAAAAACAAATCCAAGCGAAAGCGAAATCATAAATAATATCGAAAACAATATAACGCAAATAATGAAATTGGAAGAGAAAATTATTCACAAAATGGGTGACGTTAAAACGCTTGATAAAAAACTGGAAGCAATTACGGATGGCTTGGATAAAAATATCACTCATATGTTCGATGCTTCCATGAGCAAACTTAAAAACGAAGTTAAGAGTATCTTAGGAACTCTTTTTATATCTTTATTAGCGGAAATTTTAATAATATCCGTTATAGGATGGTTTATAACCAAAGAATTTAAAGCGACGTTCGATAAACTATCCGAATATATTAAAAACGTTATTACCAATAACGATTTAACAAAAGTTACGTCAATCAAAAACGAACTCGGAGAAATGATTGATAGTTTAATAACAAGATTTAAAAACATTCTATTCGATATAAATGCTATGACTTCAAAAAGCAGTAAAATTTTTACACAAGTAAATAATAACACTTCGGACATCAGTAAAAACATTTCCAAAGAAGCAAAATTAATATCCGATTTACAAAACAATCTTTCGAATATCGTAAATGAAACATATGAAACTATCGACATATTAAATAAAGATAAAAACGACGTAATAAAATCGTTTGAAATATTACAAGAAGCTAAAAACAACACGATAGACCTCAAAGATAAAATACAAATTTCCGTTGACAAGCAAGAAAAAGTTATGGAAAACATGAATGAACTCGTAAATAACGCCAACAATATCGGTGACGTTTTAAAAGTAATTTCCGAAATTGCGGATCAAACCAATTTATTAGCCTTAAATGCCGCTATAGAAGCGGCAAGAGCAGGAGAACACGGCAGAGGATTTGCCGTAGTAGCCGATGAAGTTCGAAACTTAGCGGAAAGAACACAAAAAAGTTTAACCGAAATAGAACAAATAGTAAAAATTTTAATCAATTCCACAAAAAATTTATATGAAGAAATTACCGATTCTAAGGAAGATATAAAAAACGTATCGGATTTTAGCGAGAATGTAGAGTCGAATATAATCCGAACCGTTGAAAAAATAAACCTTGCTATAGAACTTATAGATAAAGGTATCAGTAATTTTAGAGATATTCTAAATAAATTATCTTTAGTCGATAATAATACATCTACGATTAAAAATCTTTCATTTAACAATAAAAAAAGTATTGAAAATATCAATAATGAAATTCAAAGTTTAAGCACCGTTTTAAAAGAGCTTGTAAGAGAAATTGAAAAATACAAATTTTAAAAGGTAATGGAAATTATATAAATTTATGCGAAATATTCACCGAAGACGTAACGAATTGAGTCTGCGGATTTAATATATTTACAGTAATTAATGCAATTAGTTTTGAAAAGCAAAGACAACATCAATCGTTTTAATTTGTTCTATCGTATTTTTCTATCTTTACTGAAAAATTGAGATAAAATTCTCTCTTTGCTCTTGCGTCAAATTTTACATATTTTTTCACCTCTTGTTTTTTTCTTATCTTTAATCTTACATTTAATACTAATCCTCAAAAAATCTTACATAAATCTATTTAAAGCTAATGCTCAAATATTTAAATATGAATTGGTCACCCCAAATAAAACCAAAAAACAAAACAAATCTGACATTTTCACCATTTTCACTATTTGTAAGTTTT
>CAYSKX010000104.1:0-4375 GCA_964431845.1 uncultured Nautiliales bacterium
TATTTTGTTTTACCGGTGCTAATGGGAGTGAGTATGTATATTCATCAAAAATTAACACCGACCAATTTTCAAGATCCTATGCAAGAAAAAATATTTAAATTCCTACCTTTAGTATTTACATTTATGATGGCAACATTCCCGGCAGGACTTGTGCTTTATTGGACAGTGAATAATATTTTATCAATAGCGCAACAGTGGTTTATCAATAAAATTATGGCTACAAAGGTTAAAAAATGAGAATAGAAGCAAAAACATTAGAAGAGGCTTATTATCAAGCCGCTAAGAAATTAAATTGTTCCGTTACAGATTTGGAAGTAACGATAATACAACATCCAAGTCGCGGATTATTCGGACTTTTTTCAAAAAATGCAATTATTGAGGTAAAAGAAGATATTCAAAGAAATATAGAAGATATCATTCCCATAATTGAAAAAGAGCTTAAAAACCTATTCGATAAATCTTGTTTTAATCTTGATAAATTTGAAATTAAAAAACATGACGAAGAAACTGTTTTTATTAAAATTGACGGAGAAGATGCGGCTTTACTGATTGGTAAAGAAGGGTATAGATACAATGCTTTGAATTTTATGCTTTATAGTTGGATAAATCAAAAATACGGTTTTAAAGTTCGCCTTGAAATAGCGGAATTTCTTAAAGCACAAAGTGAAATGTTAAGAAACTTTTTATCACCTTTTATAGAAACTGTTAAATATAAAGGTTACGGAAAAACAAAACCTTTTGACGGAATATTAGCCTTTATAGCGCTTGAAATTTTAAGAGAAGAGTTTCCGCAAAAATATGTAGCATTAAAAGACAGAAACGGTGAAAAATTTATCGTAATAGGTGAAAAACATGAAAACAATAGCGGCGATAGCGACGCCTAATGGCGTCGGTGCCATATCCATAGTTAGACTCTCAGGTGATGAAGCGTATAAAATTGCTAAAAAACTTACAAAAAAAGATATTCTTCCTCGAGTTGCTACACTTTGTAAATTGTATAATACCAATAACGAATTAATCGACATAGCGCTTGTTATATATTTCAAATCTCCACATTCTTTTACCGGTGAGGATGTTGTCGAATTTCAATGCCATGGCGGAGTTGTCGTAAGTCGTTTGATATTAGAGACGCTTTTACAATATGACGTTCGTCTTGCTAATCCCGGAGAATTTACGAAAAGAGCCTTTTTGAACGGTAAAATAGACGCTTCTCAAGCAGAAGCTATAGCAAAACTCATTCAAACGCGCTCTACTGAAGGAGCAAAATTATTATCAAGACAGTTAGAAGGAAGTTTATCCGAGTTTGTAAAAGATATCAGAGAAAAATTAATAGAAATCATGGCATATACGGAAGTTTTTATCGATTATGCCGAAGAGGATTTGCCACATAGTTTAGGATACGAGATTGAAGAAAGATTAAACGATATCGATTATTTATTAAAACGAACATTGGATATAAGCAAAAGACGCGAGGGAATGTTAAGCGGTTATAAAATTGCCATTATCGGAAAGCCAAATGTAGGTAAAAGTTCTATTCTAAACGCACTTCTTAATAAACAAAGAGCAATTGTAAGCAATATCGCCGGCACAACACGCGATACAATAGAAGAAGATATACAAATAGGTTCACATTTAATTAGAATTATCGATACCGCAGGAATACGCGCTGCAAAAGACGAAATTGAAAAAATCGGAGTTGAAAAAAGCAAAGATGCAATAAAAAAAGCTGACATCGTTTTGTGCGTATTTGACGCTAATGAATTTGATAATGAAGATAAAGAAATTCTAGAGTTAATAAAAGAGAGCGATAAAGATATAATAATCGTCATTAATAAAATCGATAAAGGAGTTAATATCGATTTAAGCGTATTTGATAAATTTTCTACGATTAAAATATCCGCAAAAGAAGATATCGCGCCGCTTGTAGAAGAGCTAAAAAATCTACTTGACGGTTACGGAGGAGAAAACGAGCATATATTGATTTCCGCACGCCAAATAACGGCAGTCCAAAAAGCCCTTAACGCAATAAACGAATCTCAAAAATTCATAGAAACCGGCGAACTTGAACTATTCAGCTATCAAATCCAAGACGCTATTAGGGCTATTAGTGAAATTACCAAACCTTTCGAATACGACGAAATGCTTGATAAAATGTTCGGCAGTTTTTGCGTTGGGAAATAATATCGGAGTAAAGTTACTTTATGTAACATTTTTTAAAACATTCATAGGTTTGTTATACCTAAATGATGAATGAAATCTTTTATAATACCATTACCAAAAAACTTCTTACAATTTTCACACTTTCACCACTTTCACATTTTCACCATTTTCACACTTTCACCATTTTCACTAAAACTTACAAATGGTGAAAATGTCAGATTTGTTTTGTTTTTTGGTATTAATAAATATCATCAATATCCTTTCTTTTTCGAAGAAACTTTTACTACACAAATGCTATCACTAGTTTTAGTTTTTTAAACCCTAATTCCTTTTAGTTTTGTTTGGTTTTGATATCTTTGGTTTTCCCCTAAATCACCGTAAGCTTTGTTTAACTCAATCCTGCTGTTTTCATCGAAAAATAAACACACAATCAATTCGATGAAAATTTTACAAACATTTTAATTTTTACACTTATTCAAAACAAAATGCGTCATTATAATAAGTTGTAAAGTATATCCGAAAAACGATAAAATCGGAATAAAATAAATAAATGAAGTAAAAAATATCAAACTCCAAATTTTGAAATTGTTTTTTCTTTCGAATTCTTTATAATCGCAAAACATAGCGCTACTATCGAATACTAAAGGCTTTTTAATAGCAAGCGACCATAAAAACACTTGATAAAATATATTTACGACAGGTATAAACAAAAGATAAAACGTCAAAACGAAAAAAACGATAAAATTAAACATTCCCTTCAAAGAAACCAAAATCCCCTCCGTCAAATTTGTCTGTTTTTGAGGCAGATTGTAATATTTTTCGTTTATTACGCCCGTAATTTTATCTATAAAAAACGAACTAAACACTCCTATACTTAAAATCACAAGTTCGTAATACAAAAACATCAGTAATATCGTAGAGCCTATATTCGTCAAAATATTGTTTATACTCTCACCAAAAGGCAAATAAGAAATATATCCATGCACCAATGCAACAATATTATCCGAAAACAAATAAAAAACGATTCCCCAAAAAATAACACTTATAAACAACGGAGCAAACGAGTATTTTATTATCTTAGAATCAAACAAATCGGAAAAAGCATATTTTATTACGTTCATTATCCCTCCTTTTATAAATTAGGTTTGATGGTTTATGTTTAAGGGTTTAGGATTTAGGTCGCTTCGCTTGTAGGATTTAGGGTTTAGAAAGGAAAAACCTCAATCCTAAATCCTAAAACCTAAATCCTAAAACCTCAAACCTAAATCCTCAATCCTCCATTTTTCACTTCGTCAAAAATGATTCTCCCTACACCTACTTCTAAACTTTCCTCTTTTTGTTTTTGCGAAAACGGTAACTTTAGTTCTTGTAAGTTTAGCAATATTTAAAATTTTTGGCAAATGTTTTTTATTAAAAGTAAATAAAGTTTCATACTCTTCTCCACTGCAGCCTATATTTTTATCGATTTTTTTAAAAAACTTAAACCCTATCTTAGAAATAGAGGAAATTCTTTCGAGTTCTTTAAAAAGTCCATCACTTATATCAAGCGCCGAGGTTACAAAAGGAGCGGCTTTATAAAAAAACTTGTCCTTTAATATAGGTTTTATAAATTTTGAATTTTTTGATATTTTGCCACCTCTTAGAAGTGTATTCAAATCTTTTTTTACTCTCCCGAGTTCTCCCGTGAACGCCACATATTCGTCCGGTTTTGCTTTTCTATATATCGGATTTTTACTTTCACCTATAAAAGTCATAGAAATTGCGAGTTTTTCATTGCGAACAGTATCGCCGCCTATTATTTTATAACCATATTTTTTTGCGCATTCGTTAAAACCGTCCGTTAAATCTTTGATATCTTTTAGAGAATAATTTTTAGGAAAACCTATATTCAAAAGCGCATATTTAGGTTTAGCGTTCATAACGATTATATCGCTTATATTAACTAACGACGCTTTAAAGGCTATTTGCTTCAAACTCATCCAACTTTTTTTAAAATGCACATCTTCAAAAAAAGAATCGCTTGCAATTACTTGATTTTTTATAACTGCGGCATCATCTCCGATATATTTGGAGTTTATGTTGTTTATAAAAAATTCCTCTTTAGACATCCGCTACCTTTAAAATTTTTTCCAAAGCTTTTTTGGGGTTTGTTTTGTATATTCGAACGATTTCTTTTAATACACCTACGTCAAATTTTTCGTCTCTAAAGAAATAA
>CAYSKX010000105.1:0-4317 GCA_964431845.1 uncultured Nautiliales bacterium
CTTAAAAATGCGGTTGATGAAGGAGCGGTTGCCGATGTCGTAAGCAAATGGACATCAATTCCGGTAAGCAAAATGCTTCAAAGCGAACTTGAAAAAATACTTCATATTGAAGATGAATTAAAAAAATGGGTAGTTGGACAAGATGAAGCCATCAAAGCCGTAGCAAAAGCTATTAAAAGAAACAAAGCGGGACTTGGCGATCCGAATAGACCGATAGGTAGCTTTATGTTTTTAGGACCTACTGGAGTAGGTAAAACCGAAACGGCAAAAACGCTTGCAAGATTTTTGTTTGATGACGAAAAAGCATTAATTAGATTTGATATGAGCGAATATATGGATAAAATAAGCGTAAGCAAGTTAATAGGTGCCGCACCGGGATATGTCGGATACGAAGAAGGCGGACAATTAACCGAAGCGGTTAGAAGAAGACCTTATAGCGTGCTTTTATTTGATGAAATAGAAAAAGCGCATCCGGATGTATTTAATATTTTATTACAAGTTCTTGATGACGGAAGACTTACAGATAATAAAGGCGTAACGGTTGATTTTAAAAATACGATAATTATTCTTACAAGTAATATCGCAAGCGATATTATTATGGAAATAAAAGATGCCAAAGCCAGAAAAGAAGCCGTATGGGCAGAACTTAAAAAAAGAATGAAACCGGAGTTTTTAAATAGACTCGACGAAGTTGTGGTATTTAATCCTCTTGGACGCGAACAAGTAAAAGAAATCGTCGATATCTTGCTTATTAAAATTACAAAACGTTTAAGCGAAAGAGAAATCGAGCTTACACTAACGGATAGTGTAAAAGATTTAATCGCTCAAATAGGATTTGATCCAATATTTGGAGCAAGACCATTAAAAAGAGCCTTAGCAGAAATAATAGAAGACAAACTTGCCGAATTGATACTCGAAGGCAAAGTGAAAGACGGCAACAAAGTCGAATTCGATGCTATTAACGAAAATATTATCGTAAAAGTAAACGGAACAGAAGTATAAAAATAGTTTTCCGTTTTCCGAATATAACGCCGGCTCATAGCCGGTAAAACAATGCAAAATAGAGAATAGAGAATGAATTTTGGAGCGCCGGTTTTGATCGGTAATGTGTTACCGATTGAAGTCGGCGTTACAAATAAACAATAGATGATGGATGATGGACAATAGGAACGGAACGCCGGTTTTAACCGGTAAAAAATTTCAATTTGCAGCATGAAACAGACAAGGAAACATTATCAGAATTTTGGATTATGAATAAAATTTGATAAAATCTAAAAAAGAGGGGGGTGATTTTTTTAATTCTAAAAATGAAAAATACTCGCAAAGCGAACCCGGCTGGTTGTAAGAATGACAGGGTGGCGGGGTGGGAAATGAAAGCGGAAAGGAATTTTGAATTTTCGTTTTCCTATGATAGAATTTCTAAAAAATTATTAGAAGGCATTAGATGATACTGATGATAGATAATTATGATAGTTTTACGTATAATATCGTTCAATACTGCCTTGAACTCGGTGCTAATTTGAAAGTTATAAGAAACGATGAAATGAGTGTTGAAGAAATTATAAAATTAAATCCCGAAAAGATAATTATATCTCCCGGACCTTCTACTCCAAAAGACGCCGGTGTAAGTATTGAAATCGTAAAAAAATTTCAAAAGCCTATTTTTGGTGTTTGTCTTGGACATCAATCTATTGCCTATGCGTTTGGAGGAGAAATCAAACAAGCCTCAAATTTAATGCATGGCAAAACTTCCGATATTAAAATTACGATAAAAGATGATATTTTTAAAGATATTCCTAATGAATTTAGAGTGACGAGATACCATTCGCTGGTGGTAAATTATGATAATTTACCTAAGTGTGTCATTCCGACTTCTTTTTCGCTTGACGATAACGAAATTATGTCTATCAGAGTAAAAGATAAGCCGATTCACGGTGTTCAGTTTCATCCCGAATCTATTATGAGCGAATACGGTAAAGAAATAATAAATAATTTTCTAAAACTATGAAAAAGGGCGTTTTATTTTCCTTAACGTTTTATCTTTTTTTGTTATGGTATGGTGTGAATTTTCTTTCGTTTTCTGTTACGGATGTCAAAAGTATAGAGCATTTTCCGATTTTAAACGATATTTTGAATTTTTCTTTTTATTTGTTCGGCAAAAACGATTTCGCTTTGCGCTTACCTGGAGTAACGCTTGGTTTTTTGAGCGCTTTATTATTTTATAAGCTTAGTTGCTTTTATTTAAAAAAAGAAAAAGATATCTTATACGGACTTGTTTTTTTTATGTTAATTCCGGGAATGATTATATCTTCTTTGATTGTAAACAAATCGATATATATAATATTTTTGACGTTGCTTTTCGTATATTTATATAAAACGCAAAAAATTCTTTCTTATGCATTGCTTGTCGTTTTGGTGTTTGCGGATTATAGTTTTATTTCTTTATATTTTGCATTGATTTTTTATTCCGTTTATAAAAAAGATAATTTTTTACTTGCTTTATCGCTTCTTTTATTGACATTTAACGCTAATTATTTCGATTATGATATAGGAGGAAAACCGAGAGGCTATTTTTTGGATTTATTCGGGACTTATTTTTTAATTTTTTCCCCTTTTGTGTTTATTTATTTTCTTTTTGCCGTTTATAAAGGAGTTTTTGATAAAAAAAAGGATATTGTGTTTTTTATAACGTTTTTTGCTTTTATCGTTTCTATTATTTTATCTTTTAGACAAAAAATAAAAATAGACGATTACGCTCCTTTTACGTTAATATATATTATTTATATGATTAAATATTTTTTAAATTCGTATCGAGTAAGATTATCGCAATTTAGAAGGTTTTATAAATTATTGTTTGCTTTTTTAATGGGCACTTTGTTGATTTTCGATACGGCTCTTTTTTTTAATGCTTACACTCCTGCAAGAAATTTAAGCGGTAGTTATTATTTTATAAAACCGTTATCGAAAATTTTAAAACGTAAAGGTATTTATCGTATCGATACTAAAAACGTCTATTTATTAAAAGTACTTTCGTTTTATGGGATTAAAAAAGGAAAAAATTATACGTTGATTTACAAAAAAAGGAAAAATAAAGTTTCGATTTTTCACAAAAATAAAATATTCTTAGAAGTTGATGTTTCGAAACTTAACACAATATAGAAAAAATCTTCTCAATTTATAAAACACACTTATAAAAATATTCATTAATGTTACAATTTCTAAAATAAAATTCAAGGAGAATTAATGGCTCAAAAACCGATTCGCGAATATGACGGAAAAAAATTGTTTAAAGAAAATTGGGAAAAATATTTCGACGGACTTAATTATCCGTTTGAAAGCGTGCTTGTAACAAGTGGCGAAGAATTAAAAGCAAAAGCTAAGGAAAGCGGATATGAGTGGCTGAATGAAAAAGCCTTAGTTGCTAAACCGGATATGCTTTTTGGTAAAAGAGGTAAAAACGGGTTGGTATTATTTAAGGTTAATAAGCCGGGTGACGTTACGCTTGATGATGCGGTTAAATGGATTGATGAAAAAAGAAATGGCAAAGTAACGCTTTTAAGCTCTCAAAGTGGAGAACTTACGCACTTCATTGTAGAACCTTTTACCCCTCATAGCGAAGATGAAGAGTATTACATAGCGGCAACAACGTTTGATGAAAATAACGATATTTTATTCTTAAGCGCTCATGGCGGTATGGAAGTTGAGGAAAATTGGGATAAAGTAACGGAAGTTAAAATTCCTATCGATGCAAACGACGAAGATATTGAAAAACTAGTAAAAAATAATATCCCTGCTGATATTCCTGCCGATAAAAAAGATGTATATGCCAATTTTGCGGTTAATTTTTATAAATTCTTTAGAGATTTGAATTTTGCGTATCTTGAAATTAACCCGGTTGTGATTGTCGGAAATAATGTGTATTTATTAGACCTTGTTGCAAGACTTGACGATACCGCCGGATTTTTGATGAAAGATAAATGGGGTAATATAGAATTCCCTACACCGTTTGGAATGCCTGAAAAATCACCTGAAGAAAAAGCTATTGCCGATGCGGATGCTAAAAGCGGTGCTTCACTTAAACTTACTATTTTAAATCCGAAAGGTAGAATCTGGACGCTTGTAGCTGGAGGAGGAGCTTCGGTCGTATATGCCGATACTATTGCCGATATGGCAGGTGGTGTTGAGGATTTAGCGAATTATGGAGAATACTCCGGAGGTCCTACTACTGACGAAACGAGATTTTATACCGAAACCGTTCTTGATTTGATGACGAGAGAAAAAGACGCAAAAGGAAGAGATAAAATTATAATTATCGGT
>CAYSKX010000106.1:0-4295 GCA_964431845.1 uncultured Nautiliales bacterium
TGCTTGAAACGCTTACGCCGGTTGCGAACATTTGTATTATTTTAATCCTGTTTAGGGCTGTTTCGTTTTTGAAATTTTCTTTTTTTATCACCAAGAAAGAAGAGGCTATTCCGAGAAAAACCCCATTTTCATTGATTATGATATTTTTCATATTAAATTACCGTATTTTAATGCTATTTCTTTTTTTGTTCCGATATTTTCGGCAACATATTTTAGAGTTATCGTATCGTCATTTTCATCAAGCAATAAAGCGCTTTTTTTGCCTTTGTTATCTCTAAACGCTCCAAGATATTTTTTAAGGATATCGTTGTTTTCTATTAATTCGACAAATATTCGAAACTGTTCGTTATCAGTTGAAAATTCGTTTATTTGTCCGAAATCAATATCAAAAGCGGATTTGTTAAATTTACATACAATTCTAATTCGACTTTTTTCGGTAAATAAATAAGTTAATTTTCGGATGTAATTTTTAATTTCGCAAGTATTTATATCAACTTTGTAAATTAACGTTTTATCCTTATCTGAAAAATCAAGAATTCTTAAAATATCACCGATTTTACAAGGTAAAACATTAGTGCTAAAATACGGAACGTCTATTATTTTGTTATTAATCAAATAATGTTTTGTCGCTATTTTTTCATTTAGTAAAAATCTAAATGAATTATTGTTTCTAACAATATATTTTGCTTGAGATTTTACCGGAATAGAAAAAACATGTCTTTTTTTGCCTCTTTTTTTACCGGTAGGTTTAAATAGTTTTTTCATAATTTCATAGTAGTTGTCGTTATTAAACTTTCCTTCGACAAAAATCTCTTCTTTGTGTTTGACAAGATGTTTATAAACGGCTTGGTATGTTTTTTCTCTTTTCGGTGCTATATATTTTGATTCGGGATAAACGATATTTGTGAGTTTGCTATCAAAAAACACTTCTTTTATATCTTTTCTAACGGTGAAAAATATTTTGTTATCAAGAAATTTGAGTTTTTTCAACGAAGTTTTATCACCTTTTTTAAACAATTCGAAAATTAGTTTAAATAGAGCATGTTTGTTGAGTTTTTCGTCTAAAACTTCGAATTTTTTTAATATTTCCTTCTCTTTTTCTTCAAAGTTTTTAAAATCCGCACTCATGATAGAATCTTTAAAAAGCTGATAAGAGCTGATTTTATCGGAATTGATAAAAGTTTTTCTTTTTTCTACGTTTTTAATGATGATTTTAGGTGAATAAATATCCCAAAAATCATATTCTCCGGCAATATGTAAAGCGGTTATAGCATCGATGGCGTGTGAAATAGGCTTTTGAAACTCCTGTTTTTCGATTTCTTTGTGTATAATCTCACCGGTTTGCGGATTAATGCTAAGTTCAAGCCTGACATCGCTTATTATTTTGGCGTCTATTAGTTTGATATGGACGTTTTCGGGGGTTATGTTTCTTGAAAGTTTCAGTTTTTCATACAAAAGCCTTGCAAATCTTTTTTGCGTTCCGTTGCTTACTAGTTTGATTTTGTCTTGTTTTAGCAGTTTTTTAGCTTTTTTGAATTCATCGGAAGAATGATCCGTAAAAAGAGCGTATCTGAATGCTATTTGTTGATTTTTTGATAGGTTGTTGAAATTGGTATAGTTGTTTTCGTCTATCGTTTTGAGCGTAGTAGAGATGAATTCCTTTATTTTAGACAAATCGTCCGTTTCGAACACTTCTTTTAAATGTTTTTTTGAGAGGTTTTCGAGATAGTAATATTTATTCGCTTTTTCTTCGTTACCTTTTCTTGAGCAATAAATCAAATTAGCTTTTGAATTATAAAGCTCTTTGCTTCTTGGAAGTATATGATCATAATCGCCGTCTTTTATCTCTTCTCCGGTGTAAGGGCAATATTTGTGCTCTTTGTATTGTGTGAGAGTTTTCTTTTTGCCTTTTATTTCGCTAAGAGATTCTTCAAACTTAAATCTGTTTTGCTCTAAAACGATGATTAATTCGTCAATATCTTCATTTGGCACAAGTTCGCTTATTTCAAATGCAATTCTATCGAGTATAAAATCCAAAATACCGTCAATAGGTTTGCTAACATCGCTTAAAAGCCTCTTAGCGAATGGATTCTTTTCATCACTTCTTTTAGCATTTTCAACACTGCAATATTTGCATGTTTTGCTAAATCCTTTAATATCTTTAAATAAAATATTATAAATTTGCAATGAAATATTCAAAAACCTGCTCTCTTCAATATTCTCAAAAAAAAAACACTATCTTTATTCAAATCTTTCATTATCGTATCAAACGCTAAAATAGCTTTTGGGATGAGCTTTTTTATTTTTTCGGTTTCTTTATCGTCATTTTTCATAACTTCCCAAAAAGAATTTTGATGAAGTTTATACAAAGTCGCCACATCGTTTAAAAAACCAAGCAGTTTTTTGTTGCCTTTTATTTTTGTTTCTTTTATTTTCTGTATAAACGATTCGGTTTGTTCTTTTGTAAATTCAACCGAAAGTAACGGTTTTAGAAGAAGTTCGCGTATGTTTTTTTTCTTTGGAGTTTGATTATTGCACTTTCTAAAAATAAAACTTTCGTCATAAATACCGTTTATTATTTTTTCTTCTTGTAAATAATATTTTTTTGCAAAGTCACTAAAATTTTTAAAGTCATCTCCTAGAATTTTTTGATAAAAACCAATATCGCCTTTTTGATGTTTAAATACGTTTCGCGGGTTGTTTTTGTAAATTTTCGAACTTAAATCCATAATTCTTTGAAGTTTTATATTTAAAGGTATGTCATCATTTAAAAAATCGAATTCTTTTATAAGTTTTTCGACGATAGTTTTTAAATTATTTGCAATTTCTTCTTTTATAATCATCGAATTGCATCTGTAGGTGTGCCTGTTGTCCGTTTCTTCTTGAGGAGGGATAGTCAGAGTAGGGGATGTGGTTTTTAAAAATTCAAGTGCGCTATCAATTTCGGATAATTTATAAAATTCTTTATCTTTGAATCTTTTGAAATATTTTCTTAATAGTTTAGTTAGTTTTTCGTTATCGTATTTGTTATCTAATTTTTCGTTAAAATATTTTCTAAGAAGCCTTAACTGAAAATTGGAAATGTTACCTATTAAATTGAAAAATTCCTCTTTGTTATCGATAAAATCGAAACTTTCAATTTCGGTTTTTATTTCTTCTAAATAAACTTTTCTATGTTTAGCGCCCGTTTGGACTTGTTTTTTTATATTTTGCAAGAATTCTTTAAAATTTTTAAATTTTCTTTGCGGCAGTTTTTCGAGAATTTCGTCGATTTTTGCAATTAAGTCTTTTTCGTTTTGAATTTTTCCGAAATATTCTCCGAAATCTTCTTTGTTAAATCCTATAAAATCTTTGAAATCGTCTTCATTAATAAAAAAATCGTTTAATTCTTCACTATCGAAATCCACTTCACTATCAAGGTATGTGTAACCTCTGTTTTTTAAAAGCCCGTTTATAAGCTCCGTTTGCTCTTCGCTAAACGTATAAGCGTCCAAAATTTCCCAAAGAAGCCTTTTTGCAAGTTTTTTTCTTTTTTCGTTTCGGACTCTCTGACGATTGTTTCTTCTTGAAATTTTCGAAAAATTTATTTTGTTTTTGTCTATTACCACACAGCCGTTTTTTACGATATTATCGTCAATAACCAAACTAAATCCGGTGTTTTTAGCTCCCATATCCGTTCCGATAACCAATTTCATAATAGTCCTTTTTTTAGTATGAGTAATTATATCTAAAAATTTTTGATAAAATACAAAATGTATTAATTGATAAATCAAATGAAAATTAAGTGATAAATTAAGGAAAAATTATAAATATAAATGGAATTTCTGTTTAGAGTAAAATTATTATGTTAATAATATAAATAAAATACCGATTTATAGACGGCATGAAAATAGGGGTTGAGAGGTGATAGAGTTAATCGGTGGGACATTTGAAAAATGGAAAGCTGATAATACCAAAAAACAAAACAAATCTGACATTTTCACCATTTGTAAGTTTTGGTGAAAGTGGTGAAAATGTGAAAATGGTGAAAATTGTAAAAAGTTTTTTGGTAATGGTATAATAAAAACGGATAATTTAGACACCGTGGCTTTAGCTGGCAAAAATAATATTTATTAAAGGTTATAAATGGATAGGCTATATGCACCTTGGAGAAGAGAATACCATGTAAATAAAAGAAGTGGATGTGTTTTTTGTGATATTGCGAATTCTTGCGAATCAGATGATGAAAATCATGTTTTTTACAGGGATGAAATTTGTTTTTTTGTAATGAACAGATTTCCTTACAATCCCGGGCA